>NZ_JBHEUZ010000003.1:0-298790 GCF_041925275.1 Parapedobacter sp. 2B3
AGTGTGGAAGGTGTTGCGATGTTGGTTGCATCGACTACCTTTTCAACGGAAACAGAGGGCGATTGCGTGATGGTCGTCGTTGCATCGTCGCTCACATCGCTGGTCAGTTCATCCGCACCGAAGGTGAACGTGTTCACGATGTCACTGCCGTTGTCAATGTGTAACTGTTCCGCAGCGTAGCTCACCGTGTATGTCCACGTCTCGCCGACATCAAGGATACCGGGATTGGTATCATCGCCGGACGGTGCACCCAATGCCAATGCGGCGCTGGTGCCGTCCTGAGAAACCGCATCGGTCACAGCGACGCCCGTCAGGCTCACGTTACCCGTATTCTCAACGATAATCGTATAGTTAAGTGTTGATGGTACCGCGATGTTAGTTTCATCGACTACCTTTCCAACGGATACCGAAGCAGATTGTGTAATCGCCGTGGTGGCGTCGTCGCTCTCCGGAGTTCCGAGTTCGTCAGCATCGAACGTGAACACGTTCACGATGTCACTGCCGTTGTCGATGTGTGACTGTTCCGCAGCGTAGCTCACCGTATATACCCAGGTCTCGCCGACATCAAGGATACCAGGATTGGTATCATCGCCGGACGGTGCACCCAATGCCAATGCGGCGCTGGTGCCGTCCTGTGTAACCGCGTCGGTCACCGCGATGCCCGTCAAACTGACGTTGCCCGTGTTGGCAACGGTAATCGTATAGTTAAGCGTGGAAGGTGCGGCGATGGAAGCAAGGTCCACTACCTTGTCAACACTTACCGAAGCCGATTGTGTGATCGCCGTCGTCGCGTCGTCGCTCACCTCGCCGGTCAGTTCATCCGCGTCGAACGTGAACACGTTCACGATGTCACTACCGTTGTCGATGTGTGACTGTTCCGCAGCATAGCTGACCGTATATACCCAGGTCTCGCCGACATCAAGGATACCAGGATTGGTATCATCGCCGGACGGTGCACCCAATGCCAATGCGGCGCTGGTGCCGTCCTGTGTAACCGCGTCGGTCACCGCGATGCCCGTCAAACTGACGTTGCCCGTGTTGGCAACGGTAATCGTATAGTTAAGCGTGGAAGGTGCGGCGATGGACGCGAGGTCAACAACCTTGTCCACGCTTACCGAAGGCGACTGCGTGATCGTAGTGGTTATTTCATCTTCATCCGTTGCACCTTCTCCGGTAGTCACCGAAACGGTATTCTGCAAATCGGCACCCTTGTCAATGCGCAGCTGATCTACCGTGTACACAAACGCGTAAGTCCATGTTTCACCGATTTCCAAGATATTGTCGGCGTTATTGGATTCAACCGCAACACCTACAGCGAGCGTCTCGTCCGCAACACCCTGCTGCTTCAACACATCGGTTATACCGACATTTGTCAGATCAAATTCACCAGTATTTTCAATTATTATGGTATATGCCAATTGCCCCGTACCATTTATGTCAGTCAAATCGACCGTTTTTTCAACAGACAGCTCCACACGTTTTACAACAACCTTTACCGGCACAATCTCGCTGACACACCCTGTTTCGTTATCCTGATGTGCCGCGTATGCGGTAAATTCCCCTGCTACAGCGGTACTGACCGCAGGTTTTTCATTGGGTGTGAGCGGATTGCCATTTTCGTCAAACCAAATTAAGGTATAATCTGCTGACGCCGTAACGTTGTATTCGATACCCGTTGCACCCACATAGGTAACTTGATCCACCGCCACAGGAGCAACAGGCAAGGCGTTAACTTTCACTTCGAACACGTCCGAGGCACCCGCACCGGCGCAGCCGTCCACACCGTCGACGTACGCCGTCACCCGATAGTAGGTCGCCTGACTTAACGGGCCGGAATCCAGGGTAGCAGCTGTTTCCCCTGCAATCACCTCCCATAGGTTCTGGTCAACCGATCTTTCCCAAACATATGTATAGACGGGGCTCCCGATGCCGCCCGTAACAGTTGCATTTAGCTGAACAGCCTCGTTCGCACAGATTTCCGCATTCCCGCCAACCACCGATATCTCGGGCAGGTGATTTCTTACGCGCAGTAAAATCGGTGACGATACGGTGCGGCAATTTTCATTGTCAAGTGTTGTAGGATCCCCCGCCACGACCACCCGATACTCGTAGTTGTCGTGCGCCATGGTAACATTGCTTAAGGTAAAGGTTACCTGATCAGCACCGTAGCTCGTTTCATAATTTCCGACATTCGACCAAGCCGCTGATCCGTTCTCACGGCCTTGTAGAACAAAGTGATTGGTTGGATACGCCTCGCCTGCGTTCACTACATTGGCAGTAAACGTCACCGTTTCACCAATACACACAGGGCTTTCCGGACTCGCGCCGAAATTCAGGCTGGGGCCCATCGGCCGGAAGCCGATATCGTCAATAGCGATATCGTTACCATTATGTTGAGAGACGATATTGCTGATCCGGAGCTTGATCTTGTTAACCCCGGCCGGCATTTCGAAATCCATTGTTATCTGCTTCCACGTATTGGCGGGCGAAACGTCGTCATCGGTACTAGGATATGAACTTATCAGTGCATTGGTCGACGCGTTGATAATGTCGAATTGGATGCGCGGCTTGGTACTTCCGCCGTTATTCACGTCTTTCACCCAAGCCGAAAACTCGAACCGGGTTCCTGCACACAACCCTTCCATTTCCCGGTCAAAATAAAGCGTCGTACTGGAATGGGCATCCACTAAAAGCATGTATCCCAATTCACCATCACCTTCGGTATGGTCTAGGCCCGCGTAAAAGTAGACATTTCGGTATCCCCTTGAGTTCGTCACAATGGAATAAGAGCCTCTCCCCACATTATCCCGGTATTGCGGCCCCCAATTCGTGCTGCCATAGGAGGCTGGGGGATTTGACGGGATGTAGAAAAGTAAATTGTTCGGGTCGATGTCAGACAAAGGTGTTTTCCTGAAATACACCTGCCCTTGATTACCGTTTTGCGTCGACGTGTAATGTTCGTGGTCCGGATTGCCCGGAACTGCCCTTCCAAAATCCTCAAAGATAATGAAGTCACCATAACCGGATGACTGAGCAAAACTCTCTACACTGCCAAACAGCGCTGTTAATAAGACAAAAAGGAATGTCTTCTTGAAAACACTAAGTAAAAATCTACGATTCATAGCGATACGTTGAAATCAAAGAGAACTTCAGATGGATACTGCGGGGTTGGAACGACGTTGTCAATTTCCCGAAATTGACACACTGGGTTTGTACCCGCTTGGTTAGCTCCCAAATTCATTTTTCAAACCGAAATTAATAGATGTGACTAATCTGCTCTGATAGGGCCATATACCCTGTTCAGGCACACAAAGAGAATGATTTGCAGCGCAGGCGGCAATCCGGTGTATACAAACGACAGGAAAATGTATGTGAACGGCGATTTGTGTAGCAGTTATGCTACAACACGCTTAAGGTCTGGGATGGAATGATAAAAGGTCTATCGGGGAAGCTCCTAATATGGCTTTAAAAAGCGGGGGCAATTTATCGGTAAATTTCCCACACCGCGATAAGGTCGGACAAGGTTTTTACACCGACTTTCTTGAAGATCCGTTTCTTATATGTGCTGATGGTTGTCTCCTTTAAACTCGTCAACTTACCGATCTGTGAGAGGGAACTTCCTTTGACCAACAGATCGGCAATTTGGTATTCTCTTGACGAAAGCCGGTGAGCTGCCTTCGACGGGGCTGTTTGTTGCTTAGAAACGGATGCACTATCGGCTATTTCTCCGTGGAAAACACCACCGCGCAAGGCTGTTTCGATAGCGAGCACGATATCGTCTATATCCGCATTTTTCGCTAGAAATCCGTTGGTGCCGAAAGCCAGGTATTTCGGTCCGTAAACTGCTTCATCCAACTCGGAAAAAATCAATATACGGGTGAGTGGACTGACTGACTTGATATGCTCCACGGCTCCCAATAAATGGCTGCTATCTCCTATTTCGGCATCGAGCACCACCAAATCGTAATCTTTCTTTGGCAAATCGCTGATCGTCTCCTGGAAATTTTTGGCTTCGCCAATGGCCGACATTGGAAAATGTTGTTTCACCAGCCATTTCATCGCTACCCCCACCACCTCGTGGCAATAGGTCAGGAATATGTTATGCTCAACATTTGCTAAGTTACTTCCCATGCTGCATATAGTAGGTATGTTCCCCTGTTGTTTGTTGTTTGATCTTTCTCTTGGGATCAAAGTTAGGTGGTTAAACAGCTATTAGAAAATCAATGCATGTAAACAGCAGAAAAATGTGTACGAACGACACGGCAGGGCTTTGGGGCCTTGGCGGGTTAGGTGTTGGGATGGATTGGGATGTTAAAAAATGTCAACGCAGAAAACGGGTAAGCACGTCGTTACACAACCGCTGGTTTTCAGCAAGAGCCAAATCACTGCGCAGCATGGCTTCTTCCTGCACGAAATTACCGGGCACCACGTCTGCCCACGCATTCTCCAGCAACACCTTCACATCGGCGGGTGTTGTCTCCACATGGAATTGCAATGCCAACAGCTGATTTCCCACTGCAAATGCCTGGTTCTTGTTTGCCTCTGAAGAGGCTAAATTGATGGAGCCATAGGGTATCTCAAACTTGTCGGCATGCCAATGGAATACCGTTGGGCTGCCGGAAAAGAGTTCATAAAACCAAGGGAGCGCTTTGGCTTCATCGGTGGCGACCACCGGAAACCAACCTATTTCTTTATTGGGGGCGGGCTTTACCGCTGCGCCCAATACATTCGCCAGTAGCTGGGCGCCTAAACAAATTCCGAGAACTTTCTTCCCCCCTTCAATGGCGGCTTTAATCACCTCCTTTTCGTCAGTCAGCCAGCCATATTGGGCCTCGTCAAACACGCTCATTGGCCCACCCAACACAATCAATGCATCGATTTCTTCCAACTTGGGCAGCTGCCATGTCTCGTCAAAAAAACGGGTAGCAGTCAGCTGATGGCCATTGGCTGCGGCCCATGATTGGATATGGCCCAGCCCTTCGTAAGGTACATGCTGGAAATAATGTATGTTCATGACGACGCAACCACTTCGCTTAGTAATCAATATCTAATAGACTGCCTAGCGGCAACACGACTCCGTTCTTTATCTGTAACGCATCGTCCGTGAGCGTCCACACGGTCGTTTCCACGCGTTTGGGACCCTCGACTGTTTGGAACGTAATCGTTGCCTTGGACTTAAACTCATTGCCCAAGCGAAGCGCACCCTGCAATTTCTGATGCAATTCCGTTACATGGTCTTCTGATGCCCGCGCCAATTTATACTTCGGGATATCTTCTTTAGATATTAACTCTACCGTTGTCATGCTGTTTGTTTGAATAAAACAATACTACGCAAATTCGCCCGAAATCGCAATAACCGGATAGAAAAAATACCGAAATGCAAGCCCATCAGAACAGGGAATCCCTGTTCTGACAGGTTAGGTTGCCCACGCCTTGTCGCCTTTCTTATAGGGGTAGTCGCCATCATATTTGCCAGGAATCTGGACATACCGGAGCGCCTTGGTGGCTCCCAATTCCGACGTAAAAAACCCAAGTAGTGTCAGCTGCTTAAACAGGTGGAAGTAATGATTGGGGTCATCTCCGGTTTTATTCCGTTGGTGTTCCTTGGCCTCTTTATCAATGGCCGCCAGTAGTTCGGTACGCTCGTCTGCACTAAGTTCCTGAAACTTACGGCCAAATTTCTCCTTGGCGGTGCCCTCCAACGAAGCGAGCCCCTCGACAAATGTCTGCTGATCTTTTTCGGTATAACAATCTTTCACCATCACCGGAATGAAAGCCCCCACACCGGCTTCCTTCGCTCCGGGGCTACCCGTAGGCGGTAAAATGGTGTCTGCGATGTCACCGAGGAAATCGACGGTAGCTGGTTCAAAAAGGCGCTCCACATTCATGGTTGCCTCCCTAGTACATCCTTCCAAAAATAGATTGGCACCCACCACCGTTCCCCCCATTATCCAAGCAACCCGCGCCAACGCTTCTCTTCTGTTCATAGCTGTTTTCTTTTTAAAGTTAACATTCCCTGCGTATGCATCACAGGTTACCCTTTTTTAGTTCCGAGGTGGCAAAATCTACCGCGCGGGCGGTCAATGCCATATAAGTGAGTGATGGATTCACGCAGGCCCCCGAGGTCATACAGGCTCCATCGGTTACAAACACATTCTGTGCATCCCACACCTGGTTATTGCCATTCAATACGGAGGTTTTGGGATCCCTTCCCATCCGAGCCGTCCCCATCTCATGGATGCCTTGGCCGAAGCCGTATCCATTATCGTATGTATAAACGTCTTTTACCCCCACCTCTTCGAGCATTTCCTGGCAATCTTCCATCATATCCTTACGCATCTTCAACTCATTCTCCTTTATTTCCATATCCATGGCAAGCACGGGCAGCCCCCACTTATCTTTCACTTCCTTGTCAAGGAATATCCTGTTCTCATGGTAAGGCAATATCTCGCCAAATGCGGTGAAGCCGACCGACCACGAGCCGGGTTCGCATAGGGCGTCTTTCCATTCGGCACCGATACTCATTTCGGCAATTTCGCCGCTCCAACGGCCGCGGCTTGCCGACCCTTGATAACCGAACCCGCGCACATAATCGCGCTTGTCATCGCCCACATTGCGGTAGCGCGGGATATACAATCCATTGGCCCGGCGGCCGAAATAGTACTTATCTTCATACCCTTCCACCCTACCTCCGGCGCCGCAGCGGAAATGGTGGTCCATCGCATTGTGGCCAAGCTCACCGCTGCTACTGCCCAGTCCGCCTTCCCACACGTCGGTGGCCGAGTTCATCAGTATCCAGGTGGAGTTAAAGGCCGAGGCACATATAAATACGATTTTTGCAAAATATTCGTACGTCTGGTTTGTTTCTGCATCCACTATTTCCACGCCCTTGGCGCGCTGCGTATCCTTGTCGTAAAGGATACGTGTTACGATAGAAAACGGACGCAGCGTAAGGTTCCCCGTAGCGATCGCTGGCGGCAATGTAGACGATTGCGTACTGAAATACGCGCCGAAATTACAACCCAGCCAGCACTGGTTTTGGTACTGGCAGTTCATCCGGCCTTCATGGGGCTTGGTCAGGTTGGCTACGCGCCCCATGATGAAATGCCGCTTTCCGTTGTAGTGAGACTTGATACGGGCCGCCAGGTCTTTTTCGACCACATTCATATCCATGGGCGGAAGGAAATCACCATCGGGCAACACATCCAGTCCATCCCTGTTACCGCTGATGCCCGCCCATTTTTCCGCGTAGCTATACCATGGTGCTATATCCTTATACCGGATGGGCCAGTCCACGCCGTGGCCATCTTTCATATTCGCCTCGAAATCGAGGTCGCTGTGACGGTAGCTTTGCCGCCCCCACATTAAAGAGCGCCCCCCCACATGGTAGCCGCGATACCAGTCGAAGCGTTTCACTTCAACATACGGACTTTCTTTTTCATTCACCCAGAAATCCAGGTTTTTCTCATTCAGCGGATAATCCCTGCTTAACACGGGATAGTCTTCGATCATCTGCTGCGTGCGGCCACCGCGATGCGGGAAATCCCATGGATGCTTCGTCGCCGCCGGGTAGTCTTTCACATGTTCCACGTTACGTCCACGCTCAAGCATGATCGTTTTGAGGCCTTTTTGGGTCAACTCTTTCGCAGCCCAGCCACCGCTGATACCTGATCCGATCACAATCGCATCATATACGTTATCTGCCATAGTCTGTATTTATAGTGTTTATTTAGTTATATTTATTGTACCGCTTAGCCCACAACATGGTACTATTAATCACGTCATTTGTCAAAATTTATTGCGCTACCTTCCCGATTTATCGGTCATCTGCGCCTGTTCATTTTTGAAAAAGACCGCAAATAAAAATAGTACCACCGCAGCGATTCCGGCGGGTACGAGCCAGATATTTTGCCATAGCGGATCGTTCGTTGGGTTTTCTTTGTAATATTCACTAATGAAACCGGCCACCCAGAAACCGATCAACTGGCCAACGCCATAGGTGGCCAATGTAATCAAACCCTGGGCCGAACTCTTATACTTCTCCCCCGCCTTCGCGTCCGTATATATCTGGCCGGAAACAAAGAAGAAATCATAACAGATACCGTGCAACGCGATACCGATAATGAGCATGTAAGTCAATTCGCCCGCGTTGCCATACGCAAATAACAAGTAGCGGATGGCCCAAGCCAGCATCCCCAGCAGGATGGTATTCTTGAACCCTATCCGGGTAAACAGAAACGGCAACAGTAAAAGGAAAACTGCTTCCGATACCTGCCCGATAGCCATCTTACCCGTCGGATTGGCCAAACCTGCTTCCGACAGGAATAGATTTGCATTCTGGTAATAGAAAGCGAGTGGGATACAGATTAAAACCGAGGCAAAGAAAAACACAAGGTAATTCCTATTGGCCAATAGTTTGACGGCATCGAGCCCAAGGATTTCCGAGAGGCTGCGCTTCTCATTGCCCCCGTTTCCTACAGGTGGTGTTTTTGGCAACGTAAAGCTGAAGACCCCCAACACCAATGAGGCAACACTGGCCATAAGAAACGTATTCTTCAATAATCCTTCTTTTATCCCTTCGGTCGAATCCCATCCAAGGAAACTGATGGTGAGCCCCGCCGCAATCCAACCGATGGTGCCCCAAACACGGATACCTGAAAATGACGTTTCGGGATTGGCCAGCTGCCGGAAAGAAACGGAATTGACCAGCGCCAATGTAGGCATGTAGGCAACCATATAAACAAAAACATACGGATAAAAGTGGCCCACGCTCGCAGAACTGTACATCTGATACATCAATACGGCGCCCAGTAAGTGCAGTACCGCTAGGATGCGCTCGGCATTGAAATACTTGTCTGCAATCAGCCCGATGATAAACGGTGCGATGATAGCGCCCCAAGACTGTGTGGAGAACACATTGGCTACCTCATAACCGGATGCGCTCAGGTTCTGCGGCAGAAAGGTTCCCAATGTGACAAACCATGCTCCCCAAATGAAAAATTCAAGGAACATCATGAAAGAGAGCTTGATTCGCGTACCTACCGCCATCCTGTTAGCCTATGGGATTAACTCAGGAAATTATCGACCTCGCGGTAAGCGGCCATCAGTTTAACCTCGCCCTCTTTACCACCTTGGGACTTGCCGTGTTCCATACCCACCACACCGCGGTACCCCTTATCGTAAATGTATTTAAATACATTCTTGTAGTGTATCTCACCGGTGGTTGGCTCCTTTCGGCCCGGATTATCGCCTACCTGGATATAGGCTATTTCTTCCCAACAGCGCTCCATACTCGCTATCAAATCGCCTTCGTTGCGTTGCATGTGGAAGATATCGTACAGTATTTTACACGACGGGCTATTCACGCCCTTGCAGATGAGATAAGTCTGGGCCGAATGCTGTAAGAAAAGATTCGGCGAATCGCTTAATGGCTCAAGCACCATGATGATGCCATGTGGCTCGAGTATTTCCGCTCCCCGCCGCAACGCTTCGATCACATTGGCTGTTTGGATATCTACGGGCAGGTGCCGTGCGAAATCACCCGGTACCACCGTCGTAAATTTACCTCCACACCGCTTTGACAGTTCTACGGCTTCCCGGCAGCCCTTCAGGAAAATATCAATATGCTCCTGTTTGCCGGCAGCCAGCGTATTTGCGCCATTCCCGCCTTTGTCCAGTACAAATACCCCCATCGCCATACCCAACTTGGCGAGCAGGCTGCCAATACGCTCCTGCTCCTCAACAGAGCGGCCCGAAAACCCATTGTCTTCGATGCTGCGGAAACCGTGATCGTATGCAAACTGAATCTGATCAAGGACATTCTTCCCTGCATGGTTCTCGAACTGGCCTTGGTGGGGCCCATAATTGAGATTAAACGGCTTGGTTTCGGGTATCGCCGGCTTGGACCCTACCCTGGAAAACGCTGGCGATAAACCGCCACTCATTACGGCCCCTGTAGCCAGCAGCGAGTTTTTTACAAATTGACTTCTCTTCATGTTCATTAACGATTAAATATGATCAATTGGCTATTAGTTTTTTAAAACCTAGGCTCATGGTATCCCTTATCGAGCCCTCTTTATCTTGATAGATAATGAATACTTCCATCCCCTTGAAACGGTTCGCAAATGTGATGGCTTCTGCTACGGGCATCGCCATGATCACATTGTCATACCCGTCCGCCGTCATCGCTTCATCACTATATACCGTGGCGCTTATAATACCGGTAGCAAACGGATACCCTGTTTTTGGGTTAATATGATGAGAAACGCGCCTATCCCCTTCCTGCAAGAACTTCCGGTAACTACCGGCCGTTGTGATGGCGCCTCGCTGTATCTCTACCACGTCATTGACCACCGTTGCGTTCCCATCGGAAGGTACCGGGCGCTCAATCCCCACACGGAACGGTGTGCCATCGGGCTTCGGCCCTTTCACACGTAGCTCGCCTCCCAACTCAACGAGGTAGCGGGCAATGCCCTTGCTTTCCAAGTGATCCGCCAACACATCCACGCTATACCCTTGCGCAATGCCGTTCATGTCTAGCGCTACCCCTGGCTTCCTTTTTATCAATAGCCTCCCCCTACGTCTGATTTTATCCATACCCACGCGGGCCAACACTTCGTTTACAGCCGCACTATCGGGCAGGTGATCCACGGCTTCTACTCCGAACCCCCACAGCTGCACGAGCGGAGCTACGGTTATGTCAAACAATCCACCGCTGCGCCGGTATATCTCAAATGAACGCCGGAGCACGCGTTGGAAATGCGCATCGGCTACCCGTATCCGACCGTCGCTTTCGTTGATTTTATTGATCAACGAATAGGGCTTATATAAAGACATCGAACTATCGATCGATGCCAATATACTATCGATGGTCCCTTTTGAAACGGATTGTTCGTTCGCGTAATATGTAATCGCATACGTGGTGCCCTGTGCGTACCCGGCTAAATGGTATGGTTTCAGACCGGGCTCATCGAAACCGGATGGCACAAACCATCCGGCTACGACTATGGACAATACACGCCAGCTATCCCATCCGGCCACTACAATACGACCGTCTGGCCGGGTATTGCGTGCTGATAAAAGCCGTCCTCGTTCGGAAGCACTTTTGGCAGGGCATCCCAAGCGAAGCGTTCCGGCATCAAATCGATGTTGGATTTCAACGCGTCTTCCCATTTGATAACCTGCCCCGAATAGGTGGCCAACCGGCCGATGATACCGGTAAGCGTACTGTACGCCCCATACTCAGCATCGTCAAACTTGTATTCTCCTTTGCTTATTGCATCAAAAAGTTCCACATGCTCGTGCTGGTACGGATTTGCGTTCCCTTGTTTGGGATGGGTAAACAACTTATTGCCCTTTTGATCCCAAAGGATGCCATCGTTGCCAGCCGAAAGATACACGCGCCCTTTCGTACCTTGGAAAGTTTCATCCACCCGGTTGGAAGTTCCTTCAAAATGCCGGCATTGACTGTAAATTACCGATCCGTCGGCATAGGTCAGCTCAACGGCGTGATTGTCATAAATCTCGCCGTGTTCTTTGCCCGTACGCCAGGCACGGCTACCGGTTCCCTGTATCGATACGGGATAGCTTCCCTTTACCCAATTAGCCACATCAATCTGATGGACGTGCTGTTCTACTATATGATCACCGCACAGCCAATTGAAATAATACCAATTGCGCATCTGGTATTCCATTTCCGTCTGTTCCGGAGTTCGTGGCCGCACCCATACGCCGCCACTGTTCCAATAAACCTGGCCGGACACGATATCGCCAATGGCACCGTCTTGAATCCGCTTTATCGTCTCGCGATAAACGGCTTGGTATCTGCGTTGCAATCCCACCACCACATTTAGTTTTTTTCGCTTTGCTTCCTCAGCGGCGGCAAGCACCTTGCGAATCCCGGGCACGTCTACTGCTACGGGTTTTTCCATAAATACATGTTTGCCCAGACGAATCGCTTCTTCGAAATGGATAGGCCGGAATCCCGGAGACGTAGCGAGGATGACCACATCGGCCAATGGAATCGCGTGTTTATACGCATCAAATCCAACGAATTTCCGATCTTCAGATAAATCCAGCTTGTCTGCATGTCTTGCCGAAAGCTTCTCAAACGCGTCATCCAAGCGGTCGCGAAAAGCATCTGCCATTGCGACAATCTTAATGTTAGCACCCGATGCGATGGCATCGAATGCTGCACCGGTACCGCGACCGCCGCAACCGATTAACGCCACTTTAATCGTGTCGTCTACACTCGCATTCGCACCGATGAAAGGTGCACTGCTCAACATTGCTCCACCCGCCAATAAGGCCGATGTTTTTAAAAATTCCCGGCGTTGACCGCCCAAACTTGATTTATCCATCTGTTTTAGCTTATCTAAATGGTTAACAAAATAAATGTCGTAAAGTAATATCAATAATCCTCTATCGGTGCCCGATCAAAATAGGCCATAATTTCCGCTTCGGACGGCGGGTTTAGCGGCCTAACCAAGCGCAATCCAATAAACGGGGCCTCGGGAAACCACCAATTGCTTTTTGGAATCTGCGGATCGAGTTGTTTCCAAGACGGATCGGAGGGCAAGCGCGATGCGGCCCGCAAATCTCGCGCGGCATCGCTGAATGAACCGCCCCGTATACTGTGCGGATATAGCTTATCAGGCAAAGCCACGGGGTTTTCGGCCGTGGTGCCATCAAACTGTTGATAGAAATCAGCTATGTATTGGTCATACGTCCACTCAGCCACATTTCCGTGCATATCATAAAGCCCCCAAGCATTGGGCTTCTTCTGCCCCACCGCATGTGTTTTTCCATCGCTATTGGTCGCGTACCAGGCGTAATCATCCAAGGCAGCAGCATCATCTCCGAAGTAGTACGCAGCAGCACTGCCCGCGCGGCAAGCATATTCCCATTCCGCTTCGGTGGGCAAACGGTAAAATATACCGGTACGAACATACAGCCATTTGCAAAACTGGATGGCATTGTAGTGGGTCATGGCAAGGGCCGGATGGCCTTCTTTACCCATACCAAATGTCATATCCAAATAAGGCTTGGTGGGCCTTGTCACCGCATCCACCTGGGGCGACACACTGCCGCTGCTACGGGTAAGCTCAAGGTCCTTGTAAACAAAGGGCTCGTATATGTCCCACGTTACTTCGTACGTGCCCATCCAAAACGGTGCTATCTTTACCTGGTGAACCGGCTGTTCATCCGGATTACCATTCGTACTCCCCATCGCAAACTCACCGGCCGGAATCGGTTGCATGGTAAAACTGAGGGATGTGCCCTCAATCGACTGGCTATAGGGTTTGAACTCTTCTTGGGCTACGGCAACATTCAGCAAAAATATGCCCGAAAAAACAAAGGGATTAACAGTCATCTCAGCTACAATCAATAAAATTGGTGGCTGAATTTACTGCCTTTTTATTTAAATCCAAAAATTCGAGGATTTAATTTCGATCACCGCACAGGTATTCAGCATGGCAGTCTGCCCCGCTGTGATGCGAGAAACGCCACTTCGGTGTATTAATTACACCCGGACCGGGCATGTAAACGTGTGGAAAACTTTCTGGCCGGCAACGTATACCTTCATGGCACCAACTCAAATCTTGCGGTAAAATGCCGGAGCATCGGCGGTTCGTACGTAAGTTTATACCCGCGGAATCCTTGCCTCTTCTGGTAAACTGCAAGGATTACTTCCGCTACGTAATCAATATGGCTTTGTGTATAGACCCGCCGCGGGATAGCGAGCCTTACGAGTTCCATCGGCGGCGACAGGAGACTGCCGTCGGCGGCATATTTACCAAACATAACCGAGCCGATTTCTACGCCGCGTATGCCCCCTTCGAGGTACAAGGCATTGCAAAGGGCTTGCCCGGGGTATTGGTGCACCGGTATGTGGTCCATGAACCTGCCGGCGTCGAGGTAGACCGCATGCCCTCCCGTTGGCTTTACATACGGAATGCCGAATGCGTCGAGCTTCTCCCCTATATATTGGATGCTCCGTATGCGGTACCTCAGGTAATCTTCGTCCATCACTTCGCGTAAACCGATGGCGATTGCTTCCAGATCGCGCCCGGCGAGCCCGCCATAGGTTGGGAAACCCTCGGTGATGACCAACAGATTACGGCACTTTTCAGCCAATTGCGCATCCCGCATGGCCAAGAATCCGCCGATATTGGCGAACGCGTCCTTCTTCGCACTCATGGTACATCCATCTGCGTGCGAAAACATTTCCCGGGAAATCTGTAAGATACTTTTCGACTCATAGCCGGGTTCACGCAGCTTAATGAAATAGGCATTCTCGGCAAATCGGCATGCATCGATAAATAACGGTATCCCGTGCGCTTGGCAAATCGCATGTACCGCTTTGATGTTGGCCATACTCACCGGCTGACCGCCCCCTGAATTATTGGTCACCGTCAATACCACCAGTGAAATATGCTCGGCGCCTTGTTCGGCAATGAACGCCTGCAGCGCGGCGGCATCCATGTTGCCCTTAAAGGGTGCCACGGTCTCGGCGTCGTTGCCTTCGGCACACCGGAGGTCTACGCCCTCCGCGCCGGAAAACTCTACGTTGGCACGGGTGGTGTCAAACAGCGTATTGCTCAATACGTATTTGCCCTTGCCACCCATGATGGAAAACAGGATTCTCTCCGAGGCCCTTCCCTGGTGCGTGGGTATAATGAATGGCATGCCCGTTACCTCATTGACTATCTTTTCGAAACGGAAAAAACTATCGCTGCCAGCATAGCTTTCATCGCCCCGCATCATTCCTGCCCATTGCTCACTGCTCATCGCACTGGTGCCACTATCGGTCAGCAGGTCGATGATCACATCCCTCGCCTTGATTAGAAATGGGTTATAGTGTGCTTGTTTTAAGATACCGGAGCGCTCCTTGCGCGAGGAAAAATAAATCGGTTCAACCGATTTGATCCGGAAAGGTTCAATTATAGTATTCATGGAAAAAAATCATTAAACGTTCGACCATTTCGTTAAGCAACAAAAAAGCGCTCGGCCCGGTTTTAATAAAGCCGGGCCACACGCTTTTCTATGCCAAACTATGACGGGCGTTTAATGATATTCATCCACATAGGGGGTACGTTAGAGTTTGCGCTTCACTTCCACTTGTTCGTAGGCTTCGATGATATCGCCCACTTTGATGTCATTGAAGTTCTGGATATTCAATCCGCATTCATAGCCCGCCGATACCTCTTTCACGTCATCTTTAAACCGTTTGAGTGATGCAAGCTGTCCCGAATAGACAACCACGCCATCACGGATAATGCGGATGCTATGGTTCCGGTTGATCTTGCCATCCAGCACCATACATCCGGCAATCGTACCTACTTTACTTATCTTAAAGGTTTCACGGATTTCCACGTTGGCAACGATTTTCTCCTCGTATTTCGGCTCGAGCATTCCTTCCATTGCGGCCTTGACTTCCTCAATCGCGTCGTAAATAATGGAGTACAACCGGATATCAATCTGTTCCTGTTCGGCCAACTTGCGGGCACTGGTAGATGGCCGTACCTGGAAGCCGATGATAATGGCATCGGAGGCAGATGCCAGCAACACATCCGATTCGGATATCTGGCCAACCGATTTATGGATCACGTTGACCTGGATCTCTTCTGTGGACAATTTGAGCAACGAGTCAGACAATGCTTCGATGGAACCGTCGACGTCGCCTTTCACGATGACATTCAGTTCCTTGAAGTTACCGATTGCCAACCGCCTGCCGATTTCGTCGAGCGTAATGTGCTTCTGCGTACGGAGTCCCTGTTCACGTTGCAATTGAAGTCTTTTATTCGCCACTTGCCTTGCCTCGACTTCACTCTCCATTTCATAGAACTTATCCCCGGCAGTCGGCGCTCCGGACATACCTAATATCTGTACGGGAGTTGAAGGACCTGCTTCGCTCACTTTTTGACCACGCTCATTATGCAAAGCCTTCACCTTGCCACTATGGGACCCTGCCAATATAGCCCCACCTACTCGGAGTGTTCCCGAGAGGATTAATACGGTGGTAACAATTCCCCGTCCCTTGTCAAGACTGGCCTCAATAACTGAACCAACAGCACGTTTCTTCGGATCGGCTGTTAATTCAAGAAGTTCGGCTTCAAGTAATACCTTTTCAAGCAATTGATCAACATTTTGTCCTGTTTTTCCGGATATTTCTTGACATTGGTATTTGCCTCCCCAGTCTTCTACCAAAATATTCATTGTTGAAAGCTGCTCGCGGATCCTGTCTGCGTTGGCACCCGGTTTATCAATTTTTGTAAATGCAAATACAATAGGAACGCCAGCCGCCTGTGCGTGATTAATTGCTTCTCTTGTTTGTGGCATCACCGCGTCATCAGCGGCAATCACAATGATAGCAATATCGGTTACCTGTGCACCGCGGGCGCGCATGGCCGTAAATGCCTCGTGCCCCGGTGTATCCAAGAATGTCAGTTTACGCCCGTCGTCCAATGTCACTTCATAGGCCCCGATATGCTGGGTTATCCCGCCCGCTTCACCACCGATTACGTTCGTTTTGCGTACGTAGTCTAGCAGTGAGGTCTTACCGTGGTCCACGTGGCCCATCACCGTTACGATCGGTGCCCGGGGTACCAGGTTTTCAGCGTTGTCCGGTTCTTCAAGCTCCGTATTCTCCTCATCTTCCGGCTTCACAAACTCGATTTCGTAACCAAATTCATCGGCTACAATCGCAATCGTTTCCGCATCCAATCGTTGGTTTATCGAAACGAACAAGCCCAAACTCATACAGGTAGCGATAATCTGCGTTACCTGCACACCCATCATATTAGCTAGGTCGTTGGCCGTTACAAATTCCGTAACTTTCAACACCTTAGACATCATTTCCTGTTCCAAGGCTGCTTCTTCGGCCGAGTGAGCTATGTCGTCCCGCTTTTGGCGGCGGAGCTTCGCGCGTTGAGCAAACTTGCCGGACTTGCCCGCACCACTGAGCCGTGCAAGTGTGGCCTTGATTTGATCCTGGATTTCCTTTTCCGACGGTTCCTCGCGGTTCTCAGCACCAGGACGCGGCTTACCCCTGAAATCAGGCCGCCCTTTGCCACCGCCTTGATGGCCTGTGGCTTGCTGTGTGCCCGGACGTTGCGTTGTTGGTTTATCTTTCCGTTTGCGTTTACGCTTCTGGTCTTGGGATGTCCCTCCGGCAGCACTCGACGACGCCACCGGTTTTTCCTTGGGTTGATGTACAGGCAAATCAATGCGCCCAACAACATTGGGGCCGGTAAGACGCTGTGCACGGGCCCGGATGACCTCACGTTGCGGTTCGCGGGTATCGCTCTTGGCTTCCGCTTTCGGCACTTCAGGCCGGGCCACCACTTTCGGGGCAGGTTGTTCGGGTGCTGGAGCTACAGGCTGCTCTTCGGCCGGTTCTGCTACAGGCACTTCCTTTTCCGGTTGTTCAACCGGCTTGTCAGTGGCTGCCGGCTCCACAGCATCGCTGGGTGCGAATTCTTCTACCTGCTTCGCTTTCTCGTCTTCCTTGTTAGCTTTCGGCTCGGATTTTCCGCCTTTTTTGAAATTCGACAGATCGATTTTGCCAACAATTTTCATCCCTGTATGGGAGGACTCCTCTGCAGCAGCTGTCGGTTCCACAGGTTTTTCCTGGCCCTTATCCGGCTCAGGAGTCGCAACCGCTTCCCGTTCTTCCGGTATAAAAGCGCCCGTATTCTTGATAAGAATCTCTTCAGCATCGCTCTCGCCTTTCGGTTTTAGCACAACGGTTTCGGCCGGTGATTCTTCACGGCGAATTTTGCCAATGATGATTTGATTGGCCTCCTCCTTCACAATCTTGTCGCCCTGAAACTCCCTCAACAGCACATCGTAGGTCTCGCTGTCCAGCTTGGTTGCCGGCTTGGGTTCAACTTCATAGCCACTTTTGGCTAAAAAATCCACAGCGGTACCTATACCAATGTTCAGTTCTTTTGCTGCTTTCAGCAGTGTTATGCGTTTACCTTCTGACATCTAATTTATTTACCTCTCGTTTTTGTGCTATACAAAAGTATATTTTTTTAAGCGTTTATCGGCAATGAATTAAAAAAGCGTGGAGCGCCAGTGGCGGCCCAGCCAACGCTTATTCAAACTCTGCCTCCAACACGTTGACAATCTCTTGGATGGTGTTTTCCTCCAAATCGGTACGCCGTACCAGTTCATCTACCGAAAGTGCCAACACGGACTTAGCGGTATCCAAACCTACACGTTTCAACTCGTCGATAATCCATCCGTCTATTTCATCAGCAAATTCTTCGATATCCACATCTTCCTCCACTTCCTCTGCTTCACGATATACATCGATCTCGTAGCCGGTAAGTTTACCGGCCAGTTTGATATTGTGCCCGCCGCGCCCGATTGCCAAGGACACTTGATCGGATTTAAGGTACACTGCCGCTGTCATGTGCTCGTCATCCAGCTTTATCGATCCGATCCGTGCCGGGCTCAATGCCCGTTGTATGTATAACTGCGTGTTATTGGTGTAATTGATCACGTCGATATTCTCATTGCGCAATTCGCGGACAATACCGTGGATACGCGATCCTTTCATTCCCACGCACGCCCCTACCGGATCGATCCGGTCGTCGTAAGATTCAACCGCCACTTTTGCACGCTCACCCGGTTCACGGACAATTTTCCTAATCGTAATCAAGCCATCGAATATTTCAGGTACTTCCAGCTCGAATAGGCGCTGCAAAAATGCCGGCGCTGTGCGTGAAATGATAATGCGCGGATTGGCATTGACCATCTCTACCTTATCCACCACCGCACGGATGGTATCGCCTTTTTTAAAGTAGTCAGCGGGTATCTGTTCGGTTTTGGGAAGAATCAACTCGTTGCCTTCGTCATCCAGTACTAATGTTTCTTTTTTCCATATCTGGTATACCTCGCCGGTAATCAGCTCGCCCTCCCTGTCTTTGTATTTCTTGAATACTTCGTCCTTCTCGAGTTCCAGGATTTTCGAAACCAGGGTCTGCCGGGCGGCCAGAATAGCCCGGCGGCCGAAACTTTCGAGTGTTATCTCCTCAATGTAATCATCGCCCACTTCCAGGTCCGGGTCATACTTCCTTGCTTCGGCAAGTTCAATTTCCAGATCGTCGTCTTCCGAAAATTCGTCTTCCACGACTACGCGGGTGCGCCATATTTCCAGGTCACCGTTATCCGGGTTCACGATTACGTCACAGTTTTCATCGGTACCGTATTTCCTACGGATCATACTACGGAAAACTTCCTCCAGCACGCTGATGACCGTCGGGCGGTCGATGTTCTTGAACTCTTTAAATTCCTGAAAAGAGTCAATGAGATTGATATTGTTGCTCATTTTATTTAAATGAAATTAACACCTTTATTGTTTTGATGTTCTCAAGGGGTATCGTCTCCTGTTGTTCAACAGCCTTTTTCCCTTTTTCTTTTATTGTTTCCATAATCGTGACAGACGCATCAGCCACGTCCGTTAATCTACCTGTCTTGGTAGTCCCATCCTGCAGCGATAGCTGGATGGTTCTACCGGTATTCTTGCGGTATTGCCTTACCGTATGTAGCGGCCTGTCAATACCGGGCGATGATACCTCCAAGCGGTAAGCGTGGGGAATCGCATCCTCCTCCTCCAGCTGGAACCCTACATACCGGCTGATGGCCGCGCAATCTTGGATGCTGATACCGTTATCGCCATCAACCAGCACTTCCAGGTTGCCGTTTGGGTGCATTTTCACGTCCACCACAAAGAGGTCATCCCTGTCGACAATTTTCTCTTCTACCAATGCGGTAACCTTCTCTTCTATTGAATGTGCCACGTTTCTACGAACTACTAACCATGAAAAAAGGGGACCACAACTGTCCCCTCCCTCTCAAGATGATGCAAAGATAAATAAAATCTTTAAAAATCAAAAATCATGCACCCCTTGTTTTCACCTTTTTTCAACCACCGTACTGATGGTCTTTTGCATTTGTGTCATCATGGCGGTAAGGGTTTCCATGGTCGGTTCCGGCGTTGGCTCCGGCAGCTGCGTGCTGATATATGCTTTTGCCTTCCATACCTCCAGGATATCGTCGGCCCCCACCCAATACGGCTCGTAGCTTTTGTTGTCAGAAACCAGTTTCAGCCCCTTCTCTTCCTTATATTTAAAGGCAATCCGTTTGTAAACCACGCCTTCATCCCGCGAAATGACGACATAGGTTTGGCCGGGTTTGATTTCATTCCAATTTTCCACATACTCAGCAATGACCACACTACCCGGCTGCAGGGGCAACATGGAATCGCCCTTGATCTCAAAAGCCCTATAGGTACCCTGCCTAAACATCGGCAAGCTGAACCTGGGTAGTTCAGCGATGTATTCCGGGTCGGCATAGCCATTCAGATAGCCCGCACTGGCTTTTACCGGCACCAATTCGATATTCTCCTTGTCTTCGCCATCCACCGTGACGCTAAGCACCCGCACGCTGGCGGCATTGCTGCGTGCGGTGGGCTTCCACTTGTCGTTGATCTCGTCGTTGGCCAACTCATCCATCGTCAAATCGTAGAAGTCGGCAATTTTCTTTAGCAACTCATACTTCGGTTCTGCACGCTTTTCTTCATAAGCTCCCACAGAAGCCCGCTTAATGGACATTTCATCCGCAAATTGCTGTTGGGTAAGCCGCTTTTTCTTGCGGAGATATTTAAGATTGTTAGCAATATTAGACATAAAAATAAAAATAAATTTGGATACACTAAATTAATTAGTATTATTGTGCCAATAAAGTTAGCAACTTTTTCTAGAAGACGGAAATTAATGCATAAATAATTTTTCCACAACATGAACAGCTACATCTATATCCTCACTGACAGCAACCGCAACTGCCTCCATGTGGGCTTGACCGATGATCTTGAAAAGGCAGCAAAAACCTATCGCGAACTTACCGGGTTGTTTTTCGACTCCCCTTCCAGCGTATCGCGGCTAGTATACCATGAAGTGCTTTTAAACGGCGAGCAGGCGCTACGCAGGTTCAAAGAACTAAGCCAGTATACCCGCATGCAGAAAGAACGCCTCATACGGCGGCACAATCCCAATTGGCTGGATCTGGGCATCGCATCGCCAAGATCAAGCACAGTGCCCCCGGGTTTGTCGTATCGCGGGCGATTGGCAGCCGTTACCAGCCGGGCGCAAAGTTGAGTCCGAATGTACCGAATTTCACATCGGCGCGTTGGAATGGAAATGCATAATACGGCTCGAGTATCATCGCTCCGAACAAATTGACCCGTAGCGATACGCCGGCGCTCAGCGCCGGAATCCGTTCATACGTTTCGATCGCCGGTAAGTTGGGGTCGTTCGGGTTCGGCTGAGAATCGATCAGCCGGGGGGTGCTCCGAAATGCCACCTTCGAATCACTGCTCCACGCTAAACCGGCATCAAAAAATAAATTCAGGTCGGAGAACAGCATACCCGAGCGGATAACGGCCAGCTTTTCGGGTCCGGTAAAGGGCAGCCGAACTTCGAGATTCACCACGGCGATACGCGTCCCCATCAAACTGTTGAAATTAAAACTCCCAGTGCTATTGCGGAACGACGAACTTTCATACCCCCGTATCAAATGCGGATACCCCAAAAACAACGGATAGAGTGCATTCTCGTGGCGACCCGCCCGCATATAGGTATATGCCCTAGCGGCTACGGTAACCGGCTGGTATCGGTTATACTTCCGTACGTCAAATGTATATGCCGTAAAGTTATAATCGCCGAAATATTGTTCGGCCCCTACGCGGTAGCGATAGCCCTGCAATGGCGCGGCGATACCGAAAACGGCATGATCACCAACGAACGAGGTGTTTACCTGTTGGATAGTAAATGCGTTGAAGTTCCCACCGAACACTTGGCTTGCCTCGTCATTGGATATCTTATCACGGCCGCCATAGCCATAATAATAGCTCTGCCACCATCGGTCCACGCGATAGCTGTAGCGGGCAATCGCGCCTCCTACTTCGAAGCGGTGGTGCCGTGAAAACGGATAAGCGCCAAAGGCCTCGGCCTGCTGTTGGAACGTACGGATGATATAGGTATCGAGGATCGGTTCTTCACCGCTTCCAACATCACGCACGTCGTACATTGAAAAGCCCGACATATACGGAATGTGCGAGATGGCCCCACCCCAGTTGATACGGCTCTTCTGGTTGATGTAAGCCACCTGGCCACCGAAATCGTAGATTTCACCATTTATAGACAACGCAGCAAAAATCTGGTTATGGCCAAGGATATCCGAAAACATACCCTGTATGCCACTGGCTATACCTGCACCGTAGCGGCTACCCACGGCCAATCCCATGCCGCTGTTGGCCAAGTAGTCCAGCTTAAAGTTCGGCTTATAAGACACCGAAGCAATCCGGTCATCGCCGATGCGCTGGAACAGGTTAAAGTTTTTCAGGTTCGCATTCACCACATCTACGCCTAGGTTTTCAGGCGGCGGTAACATCGCTGCCGTGAAGTTGACCGTATACGGATCTACCTCCACACCCTCAAAATCGCTCTCTTTGGCATTGTATAGCGAATAACCGTTATTACGGAAATATGAGTATAACACGTCACCGTTCGCCGACAAACTCAATGCGGGCGAATATTCAGTTATACCACTAATCCCCGTGAAATATTGGGTCAGCCGCTCAACTTTGCCATCAGCAAGGGTATATCGGTACATATTGCGGAAACCATCGCTGTTAGACAGGAAATAAATCTGGTTGTCATCTGCCGAAAACTGTGGATTCAGGTTGTTGGCGCCTTGAAATACGTCAATGTTCGTAATGGCCTTCGTTTCTATGTCCACCACGGCAATATTCATCGGAATATCTACGCTTCTCGAATCCGACTGCAACGATACCCGGTCGGTACTAAACACAATCTTTTTCCCATCCCGAGAAAAAGCAGGCTGATAGTCGGAATAACCATCATCTATCAGTTGGGTAAGAACTTTGGTTGCCACATTGTAGAGGTAAATATCGCTATAGCCGTTTTTCAATCCTGAAAACGCGACCGTTTCCCCATCGGGCGACCATGCAATGTTTGCAAACTCCGAAATGTCTCCCATCGCCTCCAGCATCAACTGCTTGCCCGTCTGCACATCCACAATCATAAGCCTGTTTTTGCCACGGCTGAATACGCTGAAGGCAAACTTGCGGCTATCCGGCGAAAACGCACCGGACGATTCGATAAAACTATACTCGTCTATATCCTCGTTGGTCAGTTTGCTGCTCAATTTCCTAATGTTTCCTCCGGTTTCAGCGTCCGCCAGGAACAAGTCTATACTAAATAGGCTCTTTTCGGAAAGAAACGCAATGTGTTTGCCGTCCGGCGAAATCGCCGGCGAGACATTCATCCGCCCCGAATTACCGGTGTTGATGATCGACCTGCCCACGGGCTTCGCCGCCGTATCTATCGGCAGGCTGCGGTAGGCGTTTTCCATGCTATTTTTCCAAAGATTGGACAAGGTCTGCGCGTCGTAGCCAAACACGCGCCTGATACCCATTTCGTAGCCGTACATGGCCGTTGCCTTGAATAGCGGCATAATCACCGTATCGCCGTAGGTAGAACCGATGTACGACCAGAATGCTTGCCCGTACCGGTAAGGGAAATACCGATTCATGTTTTCTGTCATCGCCCGCAGCGAGGGGATATCATTATTCAAGTAGGCATCGCGCATCCACATGGCCGTAAACGCATCCTTCTTACCGATGGAAAAATATTCGGCCATCCCTTCCACCATCCAAAGCGGTATGTTACCGATATTTTCCAGGCGTGTCGAGTCTCCTCCTTCCATCAGCACCCGGTACTGGAAGGCATGCACCAATTCGTGCCCCAGCACGTGCCGGGTCTGGTTGTTGGTCTGCATCACCGGCATCACTACACGTGTTTTGAACGCCTCCGTAACCCCCCCCGTTCCCACGCTAATCTCGCCCTGCACGGTGGTGGTTTGCTGAAACTCCGGGTGGTTGGCATACAGGATAATCGGATTCTTGCGCAAGAACGTATCACGGAATACCTGCTGGTGCAATTCATACCACACCTCACTTTCCTTGGCGAGCCAACGCACAAGCGAGTCGTTTTTCAGGTAGTAGTGCAAGTTAAAATGAGGAGTTTCATACACACTGAATTTCAGCGATTTATACCTCATTTTATTCTGACCGAAATACTGGGCCTGCACATGGGTGGCAACGGTACAAAACAACCATATAGCAAGTGTGTTCAACAACGAGCGCCTGAAAAATCGACTGCGGTATGTCATGAAAAAAAGGTGTTAGAATATACTATCTAATTAGAACGAATATCGGTGAAAAAGTTTAATTCTCGCAACATATTATTTTTGCCCTTCCACGGCAGGTGCGTTTATATCGATCCGCTGCTCCAGTTCTTCCAAATCCACCGGAATTTCCGGAAGCCTATCGGGCAGCATCAACGGAGCGATGCTATCCACGGCCGTACTATCGGGTTGGATAATGCGCGGACTAGGGCAATTGTATTTCCGGGTGATTTCCACGCCCGGTTCGGGAAACGGGCCGTAACCATAGGCGAGCGAATCGTCTTGGTAGAGCTGTTCCATGAACTTGCCAAATACCGGGAGGGCGGTCCTGGACCCTTCGCCCGTCTGCGAGTTCCTGAAATGGATGCTGCGTTCGTCGCACCCTATCCACACTCCCGTTACCAAATCTTTCGTTACCCCCATATACCAACCGTCCACATAGTCCGAGGAAGTTCCGGTCTTTCCGCCAATCTGGTTATTTTTTCGCCACAGGTCCCACTCCCACAAGGCTTGCGAAGTCCCCTCCGGCTCTTCCATCGTGCCCCGCAGCATATAACCCATCAACCAGGCGACTTCTTCACTGATTACACGCGTAGTCGCCGTTTTGAACGAGGCGACCGTATTTCCGTGGTAATCTACAATTGCAGACACCAAAATGGGCTGTACCTTCTCCCCTTTGTTCATAAACGTGGCGTAGGCGTTGACCATCTCAAAAACACTCACATCGTTGGAGCCGAGGCTCACCGAGGGGACCGATGCCAGTGGGCTCGTAATGCCACAGCGATGGGCAGCATCCACTACCTTGTCCCATCCCACCTCTTCGGTTATCTGCGCCGTGATCGAGTTGACCGACCGCCCCATGGCCCAACGCAGCGACATCTCTCTTCCGCTGAACACCCAATCTGCGTTCTTGGGTTCCCATACTTTCTTCTCGCCATTTTCTACATAGTTGATGCGCACGAACTTGTCTGTGTATTTGTCGCAGGGAGACATGCCCGCCTCCAAGGCGGCGAGGTAAGCGAATGGTTTGAACGTGGAGCCGGCTTGCCGCTTCGACTGGAATACGTGGTCGTATTTATAATATTCGTGGTTGATGCCACCTACCCATGCCTTTATTTCCCCGTTGTAGGGATCCATGGTCATCAGTCCGGCGTTCAGCATCATGGCATAGTGGGCAAGCGAATCCATACTGGAGTACTGCACCTCCTTCGGGCCATCCCACGTAAACACCTCCATTGTTTTCGGTAGGTTGAGGTAATGGAAAATACTATCTTTATTGCCCTCGTATTTCTCGGTCAGTTGGGCATAGTAGGTGGTCCGTTCGGCCAGTGCTTCCAGAAACCCTTCAATCACCTGCCCATCGGAATCCCGCCACGGTATTTCACCTTGCCAGGCATTTTCCAGCCGTTGCTGCAGGGTACCCATTTGGCTAGCCACCGCCTCTTCGGCATGGCGCTGCACCCGTGAGTCGATGGTGGTGTATATCTTCAATCCATCCAAGTAGATATCGTATCCATGTTCCGTGCACCAATCGGCCAGCCAGCGCTCCACCGCCGCGCGCAGGTACGAATCGCCGCTCCCCAGTTCCTCTGTTTCACCCAAGCGCAGTCCCAATGGCGCTGTTTTGGCAGCCTCAAACGCTTCATTCGTCAGCATCCCGGCCTTATGCATCTGCCCCAGAACCACGTTCCTGCGCTCGAAGGAACGCTCCGGATTACGCACGGGGTTGTACCGTGTGGTACCCTTCAGCATCCCCACCAGCACAGCGGCCTCCGTGGCGCTCAGCTCCGATGTTTCCTTATTGAAGTAACGCCTTGCTACGGTTTTGATGCCATATGCGTTGTTACTGAACGAGACCGTATTGAGGTACATGGCAAGGATGTCTTTCTTACTATAGTTGTTTTCGAGCTTGTAGGCGGTGAGCCATTCTTTAAGCTTGAACACCAGTACGCCCACCCCCGGCACATTACCGAGCAGCCCGGCTGATTGGCTATAGCGTGTGCGATACATGTTCTTGGCAAGCTGCTGGGTAATGGTACTGCCGCCCCGCGGTTCGCCCCGCACAGCCGAGGCGATGCTCGAAAAGATGGCAAGGAAGTCGACGCCATGGTGCCGGAAAAACCGGATATCTTCGGTGGCAACCAACGCATTTACCACATCGGCCGAAATACTGTCATAAGGTACGGGTGAGCGGTCTTCCTTGAAATAACGGCCTATGAGCACACTATCGGCGGTATACACCTCAGAAGCCACGTGCTGGATGGGCCTACGGATATCCCGGGCCGTGGGCGAATAGCCAAACAACCAAAGGAAATTCACTTCCACCATGCATACCAGCAAAATAATCGCGTAGATGACGATGACGGCATAACGTATGAAGCGGTTCCGTATCTCTTTAAACATTGGGTAAAGATGACGATTTGTTTTGATAATGCATACGGTATTATCCGGTTTTACGCTACATATCCCTTTGCACTTCATTGATAAAACCCTATCTTGCAGTCACTTTAATTGAACACCACCATGTCTAAAATCACCCAGAAATTCGGGGTTACCTCCGGCAAGCCTTTCAAACTGGCAAATTTCCGGACCGACGATGCCGGATCCCTTAAAAAGAAAGAGGCCAAGGCCGATCTGGCCGATTTCCAGGCCGAGCTAAAAGAGTACCAAGAGCGGCTGTATGCCGAAGATTCGCAAAGCCTGCTCATCATCTTCCAGGCCATGGATGCCGCCGGTAAAGACGGTGCCATCGAGCACGTAATGAGCGGTGTGAATCCCCAGGGGTGCCAGGTGTTCAGCTTCAAGCAGCCCACCAGCAACGACTACGAGCACGATTTCCTTTGGCGGCATTACAAGGCATTGCCCGAGCGGGGTCGCATCGGCATCCACAACCGATCGCACTACGAGTACGTGCTTATCTGCAAGGTCCATCCGGCATTCAACCTATCGGAACGTATCCCCGGGTATCGCGCTGAAGTCGATTTCGACGACAAGTTCTGGAACGACCGGTACGAGAGCATCCGGCAGTTCGAGGCCCATCTGCATCGCAACGGTACCAAGGTCATCAAGTTCTTTCTTCACGTTTCGAAAGAAGAACAAAAAGAGCGGTTCCTCAACCGCATCGAAGACAAATATAAAAACTGGAAATTTTCAGCGTCAGACATCGAGGAGCGCGGTTATTGGGACGATTACATGCGCGCCTACGAACAAGCCATCGCTGCCACCGCTACGGAAGACTCGCCTTGGTACATCATCCCGGCCGACAAGAAATGGTTTGCCCGCTACGCCGTGGGCAAGATCATCGTGGAAACACTGGCGGATATGGAACCGGAGTTCCCTAAACTCCCCGATGAACAACGCGCCAAGCTTGATCATTACAAGCAAGTACTGGAAAAAGAACCATCCTTTACTACGCTACCGCCCTTGGAATGACCGTTCTTGCGCGTTATAATAAACTCGTGTTCCCGCCGAAACGGTAGCGTATTCCCACTTCATGTGTCGTGTTGTTGATCCGTCTATTCAACGGCTCATTGCGGGTATTGAACTGATAGCTGTAGCCAATTCCCAAACCGCTGAAATTCAATTGAGCCAGCCCGGCTACCTCGCCATAACTCCGCATGTTTAGCCCTATGCCACAAACCTGCTTGATGAATGCCATTACGCCCACGTCGACCTGCGGGCGTAAGCTCTCTGCGTAGGTTGCCAAGAGCGAGGGCTTCACATGGAAGTCGCTCCCAATCGGAAAGAGCGCCGCCGCCATCACGTGGTACTGGTTTCGAAAATCGTATTGATTATCGCCTCCCACGCCAAGATTACTTAGCATAAGCCTGGGCAAAGAAAGTCCAACGTAGTACCGTTCGGGCGAATATACAAGCACGCCGAAGCCGGTCATCACATCGGTTTCCCGGATATCATCCCGAAAAGCCGGGTCGTGGGGGTCGAGCGCAGAAAAATTACCATTCACGTAATTTATCCCCACGTTGAGCGATAAACCGAGATACTCCCTTTCCGAAATGCGCACGGATTTGGCAAAGAAGGCACTAGCTTCCAAATTATCTTCTACCGCCATACTTTCATGTTTCACATTTATTCCCAGGGTCGCACCGATGGACTGCCAGCCAACATGTGCGCTTCCCCAATAGACGGTAGGTGCACCTTCCAGCCCCACCCATTGCCGTCTCCCAATGAAAGACACCTCTCCGTTTCCACTCATTAAACTCGCTGCGGGGTTCAATGGCGTCCGATTTTCCATATATTGCGTATATGTGAGCGCCTGCTGGGCTTGGGATACCGTTGCGCCAAACAGCAAGACCCCCGCGATTATTTGTTTCATGAACCTCATTTTATGATCGACCATTTTTGTTATACTTTAAAATACCACCCATCAATACCTAAGCACAAAATAACCTTTGTGATGCCTCCAATCGGCACCTTCTTTGATTTCAACAATACAGAAGTACGTACCCGCGGGGAGGTTTATCAACCCCGAACCTTTACCTTTAAACGAACGTAAACCATTGTCATAGCCGCTTACTTCATAAACGATGGTACCGTTCCGGTTAAAAATGGTTACCCGGTTTTCAGGATAGTCCCTTATCCCTTCAATCATCAGGAACTCATTTACGCCGTCGCCATTGGGCGATACTGCCTGATGGATCCTTACGGGAAATTCTGCTTCCGAATCCACCACGCGCGCCGTGATGGTGACCGGCTGGGCGGCCTCGTAGCTTTCGTTCCCGGCCTGTGTAGCCGTGATGCGAACCGTACCTATCCTTAGGATGTTCAAGACACTTCCTTCCAACTGGGCCACCTGCTCGTCGTCCACCAACAGAGTTACCGGCAATCCGCTCGAACTACCCACCTGTAGGGAAACGGAGCCTATATTACGGTCCACTTGCCCCACTTCCCCAAAGTTGATCACTTGCTGGCCTTTGGCCACTATCAACCGCTGTGCAGCCACCGGCGTATTGCTGTAATTCGCATGCGGAGCTACGGTAGCCGTTATCGTGGTTGTACCCGCGCCTACCAAACGGATTATTCCATTTTCCACTACCGCTACGCGCTCGTTGCTACTGGCATAAAGGATGAGTTCGCCGGAGCTTGCCGCTGCCCCTGCCGCGAAATCATCGTCGCCCATCGTCTTCGCCGCTATTTCCGGAAAAGAGAGGCTCCGTGTGGCCGGGGTTACCGTCAACTCGGCTGTAAGCACCAGCGATTCATAGTTCGCCCCGCTCACCGTGGCCGTTACCGGCTGGTTACCCGCATCCACGCGGCTGTTGTTGGCATAGGTCGCATCCGTGCCGGCAGGCAACGTACCGTCAATGGACAACGATTTCGCCGTGCCGTCGTATGTAAACGAGCCATCGGCCAGCGTAATGCCCGAGACCGCGGCCGGGGTTACCGTCAGCTCGGCTGTAAGCACCAGCGATTCATAGTTCGCCCCGCTCACCGTGGCCGTTACCGGCTGGCTACCCGCATCCACGCGGCTGTTGTTGGCATAGGTCACGTCCGTGCCGGCAGGCAACGTACCAGCCAACGCCAAGGACTTCGCCATACCGTCGTATGTAAATGTACCATCCGCAAAGGTTACGTTCGTGGTGGTCGCTTTTTCAATGGCCAATACAGCCGTAAATTCACGGGTCGAGTTATCGGCCAGCGTCACGTTAGCCGTCACGGTGTACACACCAGCGTTGGTATGCCCGTTATTGGCGTATACCACCGTTGCCCCCTCCGGCAGGTTCGTCACCTCCAATCGGTGTTCCGCGCCATCGTAGGTGACGGTCCGCCCTTCAAATACCGGGTCTACGCCAGGTGCCGTTGCCTCGGTAATCATCAGGGTCACTACTGCCGATGCAGCCGTGTAATTCGTCGACTGCGCAGCGGTGACCGTAACCGTATACGTACCAGCATCGGTGAATGACACCGCAGGCGAATAGGCCAGCTCAACTTCATTATGGTTCAAGGTCGCCACCACCGACTTTGCCGTACCGTCATACGAATGCGCTTGCATCGCATCGGCGGCAATCACAGCGGCAGCCCGTTCAATGGTGAGCACACCGTTGAGGGTTTCGGTCGTATAGCCCGGACGCGAAACGGTGGCCGTGATTGTATAAACCCCAACGTCTACCACCTCGTTGATGTCATAAGCCACCGTCGCGTCGTCCGGTAGATTTTCCACGGTCAATCCGTGCGGCTGTCCGTCATAGGTAATTGTACGGGAAGCCATCGTGTAATCCCCGCTTGCAGATAACGGATGGATGACCAGTTGCACATTACGGAAAGCCGTGGTGTAGTTTTCACTTTGCATCGCCCGGACGGCGATCTCATACGTACCGGGCAACGTATACCCCTTCGCGGGCAGGTAGTCCAATTCCACTTCATCATGATCCAAACTGGCCACCACTTCCTTCACGGTTCCATCGTAGGTATGTTCCTGCACCGTTTCTGCGGTGATGATGGGCGTCGCCCGTGCAATGGTCAGCGTGGCTTCGAATGCCTCGTCGGGTTCGCCCGGCAGGCTCACGATCGCCGTCACGGGATACACGCCCACGTTCACCTGTCCGTTATTGGTATAGGTCACATCCGCACCAGCGGGCAGGTTCGCCACGGCCAGGTATTGCGGCTCGCCGGTGTACACCACAGTCGCTGATGGCAGGTGTAATTCCTCTGCGGGCACAATCCGCAGCGTGAGCGTCCGCGACGCGGTCGTATAGTTGTCCGTTTGTGGGGCCGTCACGGTGATGTTATAGTTACCCGGATTGGTATACCCGCTCACCGGCGTATAGATAAATCCAGTCTCATCGTGGTTCAATGTCGCCTGCACGCCGATTTCACTACCTGTATACGGATAAATCTGCACGGCATCCGCAGTGATGACCGCCGTTGCCCGCTGGATGGTCAACGTGCCCGTCAGCTCCACATCCGCATACCCCGGCTGGGTCACCGTGGCCGTTACAGTATAGGTACCCGTGTTGGTCTGTCCATTATTCACATACGTTACGGCCGCCTCGCCAGGCAGGTTTTCCACGGCTAGGCTGTGGGTTCCGCCATTGTACGTGACGGTTCGGGATGGCAACGTCATATCGCCGGTCTGCTCTGCCGGTTCGATGATCTGTCTCACCGTGATGTTTGTCGCCTCGTAGTTTGCCGACTGGTTCACCCGTACGGTGATATCGTACTCTCCGACCCCGGCATAGCCCCTTTCTACCGGCATAAAGATCAACGGCGCCTGGTCGTGGTTCAAGGCAGCCACCACTTGGTGCAATTCGCCGTCGTAGGTAAATGTCTGGATGGCATCTGCCGTAATCACGGATGGAGCCCTGACAATCCTCAAGTAGCCCTGGTTAACGATCAGGTTATAATTGTCGCCAAACGTGAAAGAACCCTGCCTGATGGGATAAACCTGTACGTTTTCGCCAGGTTCGCGTGCAAATGAACCAGCAGGTTCGTCGCCCGCCACCAAACTGCCATTCGTCACCATATAGGTGTAAGCTACCGGATCCGTATCGCCGTAGACCTTCTCATGCTGTCCAATCGTAATGGCGACATTACGCGAAGTGATGGTTAGCGTACCCTCCAGCACTTTCGGCTCAAAGCCAACACGTGTTACCGTTGCCGTCACCTCGTACTCGCCCACGTCGCGCTGGTTGTTGCCCACGTAAGAAATTACTGCGTCCGGTGCCGCGCCGGTAACGAACAGGAACTGCTCCTCACCGTCGTACGTAATCACCCGGGATGCCATGGCCAGGTTTTGCTGCTGCCCCAGTTGTATCACGAGTTGCACGTTCACGGATGCCGCTTCATAGTTAGTGCTTTGTTCAACGGAAACCGTCACGTCATACTCACCCACCTGGTTAAAGCGGTCGGTTGGATCATAGTTCAACACCGCCTCGCTATGGTTAAGTGATGCCACCACTATCTTATTCGTTCCGTCATAGGCATGCGTCTGCACCGGCAGCGCGGTGATGACCGATGGCGCCCTGTTGATGGTCAATACGGCCGTCATTTCTTTGTCTTCGTACACCCCCCCACCGTCAAGATAAGCGGTAACAGTGTACATATCACTGTTCACCTGTCCATTGCCGGTATAGGTTACCTCTACTTCGTCGGGCAACGTACCTTCAATAAAAATAGCATGCGCATTGCCATCATACGTACGCCAATCGTCCACAAAGACGATCCCTGTAATCTCGGGCAGCGCCGTGAGCGTGGAGAAGCTCCATGTTTCACTCCAAGCGGAGATTTGCCCGCCAACCACGGCCTGTACCCGCCATAGGTATTCACCGCCTTCGGGCAACATGGTCAGTTCCCTTGACGTAGACGCGGTAGTCCCGCTAAAATAGGGTGAGCCAAAGTCGCCCCCCACTTCGATAACCTGTATGAAATACGAGGTTGCGCCATCCACCGCCTCCCATTCCAGTGTCACGGGCTGGGCCAGGTCGGCACTTCCGTCTGCCGGGGCCACCAATACCGGACCTGGGTCGGCGCAATCAAGCGCCTTACTATCGTCCTCGAACACCCAACCGTGGTTATCGATGAGCGACTGCCGCGCTGCTTCTCCCAGGCAATATGTAAGGCCATGTGCATTCAACGTGAGCGAAGGTTGCACGGCTTGGCCTGCCCAACCAATCAATGTCGCATCATAATTGGCTGTAGACATGCCTGCATCAAAAAACAAAAGATGCATATTGGTTACATTTGAAACATCCCAACCACCAATATCCTGATTAAACGCGTGCGCACTTTGGAACAGTTGTCCCATATCGGTCACGCTGCTTACGTCCCAGCCGGCGATATCGGCATTGAATAAGGATGCGCTCGCAAACATCAGCAACATATTCTCCACTTGGCCCACCTCCCAATCGGCGATGGGTTGGTTAAATGATGTATTGGCAAACATGCCCGACATATCTTTCACGTTGCTAACGTCCCAGTCGTTAAGTGGCTGATCGAATTGGCTTGCAAAATTGAAGAGATGAGCCATTTTGGTCACGTTGCTCACATCCCACGCATTTAAGGGCTGATTGTACGCCACCGCTGAATTGAATAAGGAAGTCATATCTTCGATTGTAGACACATCCCAATGTTCGATGTTTGAATTGAATTTCGAAGCCGACTGGAACATCCTTGCCATAGACACCACATCGCTCAAATCAGGAGCATCCGTTGCAGTTACTTCCAACTCGTTCGCTCCAGAAAATGCCAATTCCATCGATTTCCAAGCGATATCGCCCCATTGTTTCACATCCAATATCTTTTGTCTATCGCCATTACCGTAGAAATAGATCCGCGGGAAATCACCCGTAATACCCACATCATAGGTGCCGGCGGTTGCATAGGTATGAGTCAAATCAGCCACATTATCCCCATCCTGCCAAGTGGTCGTGGTTCCGTCACCCCAGTCGATGGTCATGTCGTAGCCTGTATCCACTATGGGAATCGAGATTTGGTTATCGGCGGAAGTCCCCGGGTTATCGGTCTTCCACGTGGTGATGAATGGCCTCGGCGCAGGCGGCGAACCCTGAAACTCGTAAGCTCCCATATCCACCGGTTCACTATCGAACTGGCGCGGATTCCCGTCCAGATCGGTCGTCACGCCGGCGAGATCGGGCACCTGCCCGGCCGCGTAATACGCATTGCTACCGGCATTTATTGCCGCACTGTAGGGCGATAGCCTGAAATCGCCGTCCAATGTCGGTGCCGCATAAGGCCCGGGCTGAAAAATCAACAACGGGTCCGTATCCATATTCCCCACGCCTGTATAGCCCCCTTCCACGATACTATGCGTAATATTGAACGAGCCATCCTCATCGGCGGGCGGTGGCACCAGGTTAACGCCCACATTCCCGCAGATGATGCTGTTCCGGATGAACAGTTCATAGTCGGCCGTTGCCCCCGTCAGCGCACCGTCAATGCCGCCCCCTCTGCCGCCGCCACCGGTGGCGTGGTTGCCATAGACGGTCACATTGGTCAGCCAGCCGCCGTAGATATTCCGCACGTAAATACCGCCGCCCCGGCTTTCGGTTGCCTGGTTCCCGGTAATCAGCACGTTTGTCATCTCGATGTTCACATACGGCCCCAAATAGACTCCACCCCCCATCCCCGATGAGTTGTTGCCTGCAATACGCACGTTCCTGAATACATTCGTCAACGTAAAGTTGCCACTTTGACCCAGGGTGTATACCCCGCCGCCTGGACCATCGGTCCCATTCCCGAAGTCTTGGGTGGTATTGCTGATGATTTCGCACCGTTCAAAAACAGCACCCGAACCGCTTAAGTACACCCCGGCACCGCGCCCGGCCACATTTTCTTTGATGACGAGGTTCCGCAGTGTGGGCGACGACTGGAAAATATACAGCCCGCCGCCGTAGCTCTGTCCGAAACCGCCCGCCGCCAGCGACCCCTCTGCATGGCCATGTTTAATAGTAAACCCATCCACTTCACCGTCGGCGTCCCCACGGAATGCCACCACGTGGTAAGCACAGGTAGGGTCGGCATACCCGTTTGCATTGAAATCGCCCGAAAGGATGGTTTCGTTGGCCGCTATATCGCGGTCGGCCCGGTCGGTTTCTCCTCCGGCAAATCCGCCATACACCCCTATCGACTTTCCATCTATCAGGAAAGCATTGTCCCGATTCATCGGATCGAGCGTATGGATATCGTTAACGGGGCGATTCGGCACGTATGTACCCGCAGCCACCCATACCTCGTCTCCGTCGGCAGATTCATTGATCATCAGCTGGAGGTCGGCAGAAGCGTTGCCCCAGGATGAACCGTCGGCAGCTCCGGCAGGCATCGGCATTACATAGCGAATGGTTTGGCCTTTTGCCATTTGTAATACAACCGACAGCAACAACACGGTAAGCAGCGACGGTATCGGGAACATACGTTTCATTCGAATAGATTGTTTTTTCATCACTTATTGTTTATCAAGGCAATCACGACGCCTTGGGTAGTTTTAAAGCTATGAGCCTCAAGGGGCCGGATAAGTTATTGTTGTTTTGGCAGTACACAGCCTTTGCCATCCCAGGGCATGAATCCAACCGGCAGCCCCTCTTCCAGCTGCAACAGCGGCAGAAATATCTCGGCATCCATGCCCACAGCGTTGCCCTGTAAGTTGAGACCGAGCATACTGCGGAGCTGATTGGCACCCGTATTAGCCACTGTCACCGAAGCATCCACTTGCTCACGGCTGATTTCCACCCGGCTACCGTAAATAGTAGCCCAGCGTTCGCCAATTGGAATTTTAATCAGTGCAGCTTCGTTGCCGTCACTGCTCGGGTCTACCAACATGGCTTCATCCAAGATATCATTCGCCTTCATTTTCGCTCCGTTCTCGTCATAGTCGTATTTGGAGTTTCCGGCAAAAAGGTTGTTGCTCATCACGATCCTGGACCCTTTGTTGTACACACCGCCCATATCGGCAAAGCCAAACACGTTGTTGGTGACGGTCGCGGTGAGGAACTGGTCCAACGCCAGCGCATTGCCCCCGTAGGTTGCAATGGGGTCATGCTTCCAGTTGAACAGCGAAGTATTGTTGGCAATCAGGAATTGCGGGGTCATCTTCGGGTCGCTGCCTACATAGCCGGTGCGGGCAAAGATGCCATAACCGGTATTGTTGAGGCAAAGGTTATTACGGATAATGCCCTTGCCCCCCTGGAAAACCCGTACGGACAACGCCCCTTCAGAAGGAGCCGTATTCATCACCACGCAGTTCTGCACGGCAATGTTAGTGTATTTGCTACCCACGATAACGATTCCGCCCGACTCCGGCGACGGGTTTTGCCCGGTGGTCGGGTCGGCCTTCCGGCGGATGGCCAGCCCCTTGTCCAAGTGGTAGCGGTTTCGCGGACCATTATCTATAATGATACCATCAACCAAGATGGTCCCCCCTTGGGCAAGCTGTCCATTTGCCTCGCGTTGCTGTTCGGTACGGATGTACAGCCTCGGGCTGGTAGATTTCATGTACTCATTCGTGCCCGTAAAGATGGTTTTGTATTTATCCCATGGATCGCGCACGGTAAACGTTTCGTCGTACCCGCCAATGATATGCACGGGCACATTGATTTCGTCAGCACCCATTGATCCCTTGCTCAGGTACGTACCGCCGGCTATGCGTACAATATCATTTGGTTTCAGCAGATGGATGATATTGCCTAGGTCTTTCGCCGGCTTTTCTTTGGTGCCTTGCTGGCCCGATCCGTTTGCTTTGCTGACAAACCACTCCCTGCCCTTTTTCGCAAAACTAGGCGAGTTGTTTCCTTGTGCCAGCGCAGGCAGGGCAGCCATCATACAGGCCAGCAGGCAGAGCGCAAATTGAGTTGGTAGAGTTTTCATCGTCTGAATAGATTAATTGTTCCTTTCGGCAACAAAATTGTCCAAAACAATTTTTGCCCATTTCACCCGTTTGAGTGATTTTTAAAAAAGTTGTTTTTAATACCTTTGCATGAAACGGACCGTATGGTGCAATCGCTATTTGTCTTTCTTCTCGCGCTTGTTGGTTGCGTAGGTTTCACGTTGGCACAGGATGCCAAGCCGGATGCCTACCAAGACAGCTTACAGCAGGCCATAGACCATGCTCCCTCCCGGGAGGCACGGGCCGATGCGTTATATGAGTTGGGCGCATACCTGGTACAGCGCGATCCGGACTATGCCGAAAAGATAGCCACAGAACTAAAAGACAATCACATAGCGCCTGCAGACAGCAACAATCTGCGTCGTGCGCAGTATATCCTGGCGGCCAGCCACCGGTGGCAGGGCGATTACGCTACGGCATTGAACGAATACAACGCCATCTATGACTATTCCAAACGGCACAACGATTCGCTCGATATCGCTAAGAGCGGCCACTTCATCGGTACGCTTTCCACATTTATCGGCAACAACGCCGCCGCCCAGCAGCATCTTATAGAAGCGGCCGGCATCTATGCCCGCATCGGCACCCCCAAACAGAACGCCTCCATCCAAAATAGCCTGGCCAGTTTCTATCTTGGCATGGACCAGCAGGAGAAAGCCGAAAGCTGGTATTTAAAAGCGTTGCAACAATACGCGCTGTTGAATGACAGCGCGGGCATGGCCAATGTAAACGCCAACCTCGGGATGCTCTATACCGGCCTGGGCAATTTCAAAAAGGCCGAACAACATCTATTTAAGCAACGGGAACTCAACAAAGTCTTTCCCACCCTACGGGAAATGGGCTTTCACTACGATTTCCTGGGCAAGCTCAGGCAGGAAGAGGGAAAAGTGCGCGAAGCATATCAACACATGACAAAGGCCTTGCGCATACGCGAAAACCTGAGCAGCACGTACAACCTATGCGAATCAAAGCTAAACGTAGGCGAGATCTTAATCGTGATGAACCGGTATCCCGAGGCTATCGAGCAGTTGAAAGCGGTGTTCATGTTCCAAGAGCACCAGTCGCTCAACCAACAGCAACGGGCCTACGAACTGCTTTCTGAAGCCAGCGAAAAAAGCAACAATCTCGAAGCCGCACTCGATTACGCCAAAAGCCTGAAGAAGATAACAGACTCCATCTATACCGAGGCCTCCATCAGGGCCATCGCCGAAAAAGATGCCCAATTCAATACCCAGCGGCACCAAACGGAAATCGAGTTGCTCAATAAGGAAAAAGAAATTTCGCGGATGCAATTGAAACGTTCAACGGTCATCGTCTATTCCGCTATTTCCGGTATTTTGCTGCTAGCTGCCGTTGCCCTGATTTTCTATTGGCTTTACCGGAAGATAAAAACCAAAAACGCCATCATATCCGAAACACTCAAAGAGCGCGAATTGCTGCTGCACGAAGTGCACCACCGGGTCAAAAACAACCTCCAGACGATTTCCAGCCTCCTCAACCTCCAATCCAAGTATGTAGAGGCGGACTCACACGCCTTTGAGGCGCTGCAGAAAGGAAGAGACCGGGTACAATCGATGGCCATTCTGCACAAAAACCTCTATACAGGCGTCAATTTCGCCGCCGTGGATATGCAGCGCTATTTCGAAGAACTGGCAGACAACATCTTAAAATCGTATAAGAACAACGACACCACCATACGGCGTATCATCGAAACCCACGGCATCACCCTGGATGTGGAAACAGCCATCCCCGTGGGGCTCATCGTCAATGAACTGCTCACCAACGCGTTGAAACACGCCTTCCCCGGCCACCACGTTAACCAGCCCGAGGTGGTCATCACCATGAAACGGGATATGGATGGCTATTTGCTCATCATCCGCGACAACGGAGTGGGTATACCCACAGAAAAAGCAAGTACGGAAAGCGAAGAGTCATTTGGCCAGCGGTTGGTACGTTCGCTCACACGGAAACTACAGGCTACGGTTCAGGTAACGACTATGGCAGGCACAACGTTTGTTATCCACATGCCTTTCCCCGCTAATGAAGCAGTTCGGTAAGCCGGGCAATGGTTTCCGATCGGGAGCGGGTATCCAGTTTCTCAAAAATGTTCTTCAGGTGGGTCTTGACCGTATTGACCGAAACGAAATTCTTTTCGGCCAACTGCTGATTTGTTTTTCCTTCATACAGGTCTTTCAAGATATCAAACTCCCTGTCTGTTAAAGGCTGGTGTATGTGGCTGTTTACGATGGCAAGGGAAAGATCCAGCGGCAGGATGAATTTCGAAAAATTGTACAGCGCTATCTCGATGCTCGAATACAGTTCTTCTTCCCGAAAGGGCTTCACAATGTACCCCATCGGCATGGTGTGTTTGGCCTTTTCCACAAACTCCTTGCTGGAATATGAGGTGAGGTAAAGGAACGGTATCTTGCGGCTTTTGTTGATGTATTCGGCTACATCATAGCCTTCATGTTGACCATTCAGGTTGATGTCCAGCAATGCCAAATCCGGCTTTTCCCTATCCATGATCCGCAATGCCTCATCTTTGGTATAGGCGATACCCGACACGCTGTAGTCCACATTGTTCAGCATTTCCTTAATGTCTTCCGCAATGATGGGATCGTCTTCAACGATAAGCACTCGAATATCAAACATAGCAACTAGCAGGTTACCCCATTTTTAGGCTCCCAAAATACAAATAATTACCAGAGTAGTCAAAAATGCTTCTCGTTTTTGCTGAGGACTTTGTCATCCCATCGCACGTCTTTCCGTTGGGGTTCACTCCGGATGGGGCAGTTTTCCATACGGCAATAGCTACAGCACGCCGGCACACAAGGATCGGCGTGGATAAACAACTCGGTATTTGCATGTAAGTGGGTGTTTATTAATTTATCGACGGCCGATACTTCATCGTGCACCCGGTTCAGGTCGTAGTAGTTGGGCAACGTTACGTGGCAGTCGATGTGCAGTTCGTGCCCGTATCGCTGCACGCGGAGGTTGTGCACGTCTATCCAGTCATTTTCGCGGTGCTGCTGCAGTATCGATGCGATTTCGCCCACGAGTTTCGTGTCCGATTCATCCATCAACCCAGCGATCGACTTGCGGAGCAGCTTATAGCCGCTCCATAGGATATAAAGTCCCAAGCCCAACGAAAGCACGACATCGATCCACACCAGCCCGGTAAGATACATCACCAGCAGCCCCACCAGCAGCCCCACGGTGCTATAGGCATCGGTCTGCAGGTGCTTGCCATCGGCCTGCAGCGTGAGCGAATTGAGTGTACTGCTTTGCCGCACCATGTAAGTGCCGAGGGCTAAATTGGCCACCCCCGTAAAGGCGATCAGTCCCATACCGCTCATCAGGTTGCCAATGGGCTCCGGGAAGAAGATGCTGTGGCCGGCTTTACCTAGTATCAGTACCCCGGCGATGAAGATGAGGCCACCTTCCAGGAAAACCGAGAAAAACTCCACCTTGCCGTGGCCATAGGGATGGTTGCGGTCTTTGGGCCGCGCCGCGAGGGTGATGCTGTAAAATGCGAAGCCCGATGCCACGACATTAACAATACTCTCCATCGCATCGGTCAGTATCGCGTTAGAGTTGGTGAGCAGGTAGGCGGCAAACTTTACCAGCATGAGCACGATACCGGTAACCAACGCAACTCGGATGATTTTCTTCTGTTTGTCCACAACCCATGAATTTTTACAAAGGTAGTCAAAGATGGCTTCTTTTAAAGATGACTTCCCTCTGTGATTGGAGTCGTTGACTACCGTCTTACGAAGCAACGGCTTCCACATACAAGCCCGCTCGGTTCGTTGTATATAGCACGGCATAAAATACCTGTTGCTGGAAAGTGAAATTTCACCAAATTCGTGATAATTAATGCACAACTTTTCCTAAGTTTGCCCCTCATGAACACACCTTCTATTCTCTCCGACAGGATCAATAACCTGTCCGAATCGGCCACCTTGAAAATGACGAAGTTGGGCCGTGAATTGGCAGCCAAAGGCATCAACGTGATCAGCCTCAGCGTGGGCGAACCGGATTTCAACACGCCGGACCACGTGAAAGAAGCCGCGAAACAGGGGCTCGACGAGAACTATACCCGCTATTCGCCGGTGCCGGGCTACCCCGACCTGCGGAAAGCGATCGTGAATAAGCTGAAAACGGAAAATAACCTGGATTACGATGTCTCGCAAATCGTGGTTTCCACCGGAGCGAAACAATCGCTATCCAACGCTATCCTCACCCTGATCAATCCAGGCGACGAAGTGATTATCCCCACCCCGTATTGGGTATCGTACTCAGAAATGGTCACGCTGGCCGAAGGTAAATCGGTATTCATCAACGCGACCATCGAGAGCGACTTCAAGATTACGCCCGCCGAACTGGAGGCGGCGATTACGCCCCGGACAAAGCTGTTCATGTTTTCTTCGCCCTGCAACCCTACGGGCAGCGTGTACAGCAAGGAGGAGCTTGCCGGATTGGTGGATGTGTTTGAAAAGCACCCGGACATCTACATCATTTCCGATGAGATATACGAACACATCAACTTCGTGGGCAAACACGAGTCGATTGCGCAGTTCGATAGCATCAAAGACCGCGTGATCTTGATCAACGGTTTTTCCAAAGCCTTTGCGATGACGGGCTGGCGGCTGGGCTACCTGGCGGCAAGCAAGGAAATCGCGGCAGCCAATGACAAGTTGCAGGGCCAAACCACCTCGGGTACGTGCTCCATTGCCCAACGGGCGGGGATAGCGGCCTATGAGCAGGGATTGGAAACCGTACTGGAAATGAAAAATGCATTCGAACGGCGGCGCGAACTGGTGTACAACCTGCTGAAGGATATACCGGGCGTGAAAACGAACCTGCCGCAAGGAGCGTTCTATTTCTTCCCCGACATCAGCGCATTCTTTGGCAAAAAAGACCCACAGGGAAATACCATCAAAGACTCGGCCGATCTGGCGCTGTACCTGCTCAACGAAGGGCATGTGGCTACCGTAGGCGGCGATTCATTCGGCAACAACAACTACATCCGGATTTCGTACGCGGCATCTGACGACGCGCTTAAAGAGGCCCTCCGGCGGATTAAAGAAGCACTGGCGAAATTGGCGTAACTTACTTGCTCCGAATGGCTTCTACCGGGTCTAACCGTGCGGCCATGGCCGCCGGTATGATACCGGCAATGAGACCGATCAACGTGGAAAGTACAATGGTGAGTATAACCATGCCGACGTTGACCACAATGGCCAGGCCAAAGGCGAGCTTAACCAAAAAGGCAAGTAGATAAACAATAGACAGGCCCGCTAACCCGCCGATGATACACAACGCTATCGCCTCAATAAGGAATTGAGATAGGATAAAGTAGTTCTTGGCACCCAACGACTTCTGGATACCGATAATATGCGTGCGCTCCTTGACGGATACGAACATGATATTGGCGATACCGAAGCCCCCCACCAGGATGGAGAAGATACCGATGAAACCACCCGCCATGTTGATAACGCTGAACATCGCGTCCAACTGAGCGGTGATGATGGTGGTTTTGTTGAGTGAAAAATCGTCTTCTTCCTGCGGGCTGAGCCGCCGGATAGACCGCATCGTACCGCGTAGCTCGCTTTCGGTTTCATCCAACGAAACCTGGGGCAACGCGCTCACCATGATATAGGAATCGGCACGCCGGATGTTGATGACGTTGCGGCCGAAATTGAGTGGGATGAGCACGGTATTGTCCATCGACACATCGAATATCATGCCCTCCCCTTCTTTTTTGAAAACGCCGATCACGGCTACCTTCCGGCCCAACACCTTGATGGATTTGCCGATAGGGCTGGCGCCGCCGGGGAAAAGGCCCTCCGCAACGGTGGCCCCGATAACCGCTACGTTGCTGCCGCGGTTGGACTCGGATTCTGTAAAATAGCGCCCTTCAACGATTTCGAGCTTGCGGATGTCATACAAATCGTGCGACGCGGCCGAAACGGTAATGCCCGAAACGTTGTTGTTGCCGTATTGGGCCATCCGGTTGCCCACATCGATATTGAAGGTGATCGCTTCGGCCGTGGTCATCCGGTTACGTAATGCTGTAAAGTCGCGCAAATCGGGCTCGGGACGGTTCACGTATTTCCACCAGGGATACTCCTCACCCCCGCCCCATGGCCACTTCTGCACATACAATGTTTTGCTGCCCAGTTTCTCGACGCTATTCTCCAGGTTGGCCCGCAGGGTATCCACCGCCGAAAATACGCCGATAATGATGAGGATGCCGATGGTTACTCCAAGCAACGACAAAAATGTCCGCGTGCGGTTTTCGCGCAACGCCGCAAACGCAAAACCAAAACTCTCGCCGATTAATCTCAGGAATAACATCATATACGGTAAGACGACCAAACGGCCACTAAGTTACAGCCAAAAATACACAATATAATATTAAATAATTTCATAACTTTGCACGCTGATTTACACGTTGGCATATCGGCATGCCACCATCTAAAATTTCACATCAACAATGAAGCTATCACAGTTTAAGTTCAATTTACCTGAATCATTAATTGCTTACGAACCTACCGACAACCGGGATGAATCGCGGTTGATGGTGCTCGACCGCAAGACGGGGAAAATAGAACATAAGATTTTCCGCGATGTGCTGGATTATTTCGACGACAAGGACGTGATGATCCTCAACAACACCAAGGTATTCCCTGCCCGGATGTATGGCAACAAGGAAAAAACCGGTGCCACCATCGAGGTGTTCCTCTTGCGCGAATTGAACAAGGAACTCCGCCTTTGGGACGTGCTGGTAGATCCCGCCCGGAAAATACGCGTAGGCAATAAACTATACTTCGGCGATGACGACCTGCTGGTTGCAGAGGTGGTAGACAACACGACCTCCCGCGGCCGCACCATCCGTTTCCTGTTTGACGGCACGGATGAAGAGTTCCGCCGCAACATCGAAGTGCTCGGCGAAACACCCTTACCGAAATACATCAAGCGCAAAGCAACGCCGGAGGATAAATTTCGTTACCAAACCATATTCGCCAAGCACGAAGGTGCCGTGGCAGCCCCAACCGCCGGCCTCCATTTCAGCCGTGAACTGATGAAACGACTGGAACTGAAAGGGGTTGAATTTGCCGAAATCACGTTGCACGTGGGGTTGGGTACGTTCCGGCAGGTAGAGGTGGAAGACCTCACCAAGCATAAAATGGATTCGGAGCAATTTTTCATCCCCGAGGAGGCTGCCAAAACAGTAAACAAGGCAATCGATGCGAAGCGGCGCGTATGTTCGGTAGGCACCACTTCCATGCGGGCCATCGAGTCTGCGGTATCTGCCGACAAGCACCTTAAACCGGCAAGTGAATGGACGAGCAAATTCATCTATCCGCCCTACGACTTCAGCATTGCCAATAGCATGATCACCAATTTCCATACACCGGAGTCTACGCTACTGGTGATGATAGCTGCATTTGGCGGCTACGAAAACGTGATGAATGCATATGAAATAGCCGTGAAAGAGAAATACCGTTTCTACAGCTACGGGGACGCGATGTTGATTATTTAGTCGTAAGTCGTTTAGCCATTGGTCGTAAGTCGTAAAAACTATGCGATAATCGTTGCCGGGGGTACCGGTACCCGCATGGGTATGGATACGCCGAAGCAGTTCCTGCTGCTGGACGGCCTCCCGGTAATGATGCACGCCATCAACGCATTCTACCGAAGCGAAAGCTCACCGCAGCTTATCGTGGTAATCCACCCATCGCTCCGCGACGACTGGACAACCTTGTGCAAAAGGCATGGTTTTGATGTACCCCATACCGTAGTGGATGGCGGAAACAGCCGATTTGAAAGTGTGAAGAACGCCTTGAATGCCATAACGGTGGCGGGTGACACACCGGAAGACTGCCTGATTGCCGTGCACGACGCTGCGCGCCCGTTGATCTCGCCCACCCTAATCGACAAAACCTACCTGCAGGCAGCGCGTACGGGTACTGCCGCGCTGGCTGTGCCCAGCACCAACTCCATACGGGTAACCCATGGCAATGGCTTAAAAAACAACGCATTCCCACGGACACGTGTGTACCTGATGCAAACACCACAGACATTCAACGGTGCTGTCCTCCGCGATGCATATGAGCAAGCCTATGAACATGCTTTTACCGACGATGCCTCGGTAGTGGAAAAAAAGGGGTATCCCATCACGTTAGTGGATGGCGATACCCATAATATTAAAATCACCTATGCGGAAGATCTGCCCATCGCGGAGATACTTCTCAGGCAACGCCCCTAGGCAGCACTTCGGATAACACGCAATAGGATTGCGATGATCGCGATGACCAGCAAAATGTGGATGATTCCACCTGTGTAGTAACCACCGAAGTAACTTATCGCCCAAGCGATCACGAGGATTACGGCGATGATATAAAGCAAATTTCCCATAACATAATAATATTGAGGTTAATATTTAATAATTACCTACAATAACACCTGCCGGGCAAAAAAGTTTTGGCGCGTTGCATTAGAGCGTCAGGGAATGATTAGCTCCAAGCCGTCATAAGCCAGGTGGATGCCCCGCGGCAGCTCCCCTTCCACCTCGCTATGCAGCCCAAGCCGATGGCTGATGTGGGTGAAATAAGTCTGTTCGGCACCGATCCGTTGTGCGAATGCCACCGCCTCGGCTAACGTAAAATGCGAGATATGGGCGTCGCGCTGCAGCGCATTGACCACCAACACACGGGTACCGGCCATTTTTTCAACCTGGCTGTCATCGACCGTTTTCGCATCCGTAATATAGGTGAAATGGCCTATGCGGAACCCCAATACCGGCATCATATAATGCATCACTTCAATGGGGACCACGTCGTGGCCGAACAACCTGAAGGGTGCCGACGTAATTTCATGGAGGTTTAGCATGGGTACCCCGGGATATCGCTTTGCGGAAAAGGCATAGTAAAATTCGCGCTGCAAGGCTTCGTGCACATCCCTCGTGCCATAAATATCAACGGCCGCCCCCTGTTGCCGATTGAATGCACGCACATCATCCAATCCGGCTACGTGGTCCTTGTGTGAATGGGTGAACAATACGGCATCCAAATGGGTAACGTGCGCGCGAAGCATCTGGTACCGGAAATCCGGACCCGTATCGATAACGATGTTTTTTCCCTCCAGCTCAACCAATACAGAAGACCGCAAACGGTTGTCTTTAACATTTGGGGAGGTGCATACCGGGCAATCGCACGCGATGACCGGAACACCCTGCGATGTACCTGTGCCTAAAAATTTAACCGTCAAATCGTGAGCCTAGTTTGTTTGATACTTTGTAAAAACTGCCGCTGCTTTTCACCCAGTGCTGCATCGGCCGCGGGCACCTCCCTTAGGATACCCACCAGGGAACCTATTTTTGTTTCGATGTTTGAAAACCGGTTGACCACCACTACCCGGCTATGTTCCAGCACACAGGCAGCGGTTTTGAAATTGCCTTTTTCATAGCGCACCTTATAACCTAAGTCTTTCAACAAGGTTTCCAATTTATCGAGGCTATGTTGTGTATTGGGCAACAAACGTAATCGGATTTCGATGTGCCAAAATACAATTCATCTCACGAAATAACAAAGGCGATTTATCAACAGGCCGTTGCCTTTTCAACCGCGTACGAGTACCACCCGCTTAACGAAGTCTTGGATGAATCCCAACCCGTAGGCACATAGCTGGATAAAAGAGGCAACAATACTCAATAACGCCACTTTCAGCCGCCGGGTCTTAACCAATGCATGGAAAAAAAGCAAGAGGGTGTACCCCCCAAGCAGGGCATTGCCTGCTGCTACCAAAGCGTTTAAACACACCATGCCCATCACCCTGCTTGATAAATTGGCCAGCAATAATGCCATCAAAAATAACACGAACGCCGCCGGGAAAAAATGGACCAGCCTGAGCTCCCCGGGAAAATGTTTGTAGATATTGATCCGGGCACGGCCGAAAAAATGCAGTTGCTTATAGAACTGCATGAAGTCGGTACGCCGCTTGTGGAACACCACCGCATCTGGAATGAGCCCGATGCGGAATCCGGAGGCATGGATGCGTATACTGTACTCAATGTCTTCACCGAGGCGGGTAAGCTTAAACCCGCCGATCTGCTCCCATACGGCCCTCGAAACCCCCATATTGAAACTACGCGGGTGGAACTGCCCGAGATGTTTCCTGTTTCCACGGATGCCTCCTGTGGTAAACGGCGACGTCATTGCATAGCTAATGGCTTTCTGTATGGAGGTAAACGATTCATGGGCCGCATCGGGGCCGCCATACGCATCAAGCGGTGTCTCCCGCAAGAATGCGGCGACGTTGGCCAAGTAATCCGAAGGGATGAGGCAGTCTGAATCAAAAATGACGAAATAGTCGCCTTTGGCACGCTCAAAGCCGAAATTGCGCGCAAATCCCTGTCCGGCATTCGGCTTTACGTAATAGTGCACATCGAGCTTGCCCTCATATTCCGACACGATATGCCGGGCATCCTGGGTTGAACCATCTTCAATAACCAGCACTTCAAATGGCGAATAGGTTTGGCGGGTAAGGCTACCAAGCAGCTCATCAACTTCCTGCGGCCGGTTATAAAGCGGGATGATGATCGAAAAAAACATGGATCAAATGACCTTCTCTATCTGGTAATTATTACGGTCCACCCCGTTTCTCGAAACCAGTTCGGCAACGAATCCCGTAAGGAACAGCTGCGTACCGATTACAATGGCGATGAGGGCAAAGAAAAACAGCGGCTGGTCGGTTACGTTGCGATACGGGCTTTGGTTGGCAATGCTTACCAGCTTCTCTACGATGAGCCAAACGGCAATCACGAAGCCCGCGAGGAAGCTCAAAACCCCCATGGTGCCGAAGAAATGCATGGGCCGCTTGCCGAACTTGCCAACGAAAAAGATGGAAAGCAAATCAAGGAAACCTTTAATGAATCGGCCCGGACCGAATTTCGTTGTGCCGTACTTGCGGGGAAAATGCTGCACAACCTGCTCGTCGATACGTCGGAAGCCTGCCCATTTTGCGATGACCGGGATGTACCGGTGCATCTCTCCGTAAACCTCAATACTCTTTACCACTTCCCTGCGGTAGGCTTTCAGCCCGCAGTTGAAATCGTGGAGGTTATGGATGCCTGACATGCTCCTGGTAACGGAGTTGAAAAGTTTGGTGGGCACCGTTTTGCTTAGCGGGTCGTGGCGTTTCTGCTTCCACCCGGAAACCAGGTCAAATCCATCCTGCGTAATCCGCCGGTATAATTCGGGTATCTCATCCGGGCTATCCTGCAAGTCGGCATCCATGGTAATGACCACATCGCCCTGCGCAGCCGCAAACCCTACATTAAGGGCCGCTGACTTACCGTAATTGCGCCTGAACTTAACGGCGGATATCTTGGGATTGATAGTTTTGAGTCCCTCGATGACCATCCACGATTCGTCCGTGCTGCCGTCATCCACCAGGATAATCTCATAGCTGAACCGATGGTCGTCCATCACCCGCCGGATCCACGCAGCAAGTTCGGGCAGCGATTCCGCTTCGTTAAACAGTGGAATAACAACAGAAATATCCATCAGGGTGATTACTCCTCGTCAACGGGTGCAAAAACCGGGCGTTCACGTTTGAAAATAGCCGCAAAAATAAGTGCCCCGATGAAGTAAAAGATGGCTGCAATGGCCAGGCCTTGTATAAAATCCATCAAACCTGGGTTTACCTGCTTCTCGATACTTTTCTCCGCCTCCTCGATCATCTTGTCGATCACTTCCTGGTCGGAACTGAAGGTCTCGGCCATTTGGGTGGTGGCATTCAGCGTGACCTCGCGCATCATATTGGCATAATCGGGCTCTATCCATTTGGCAAAAGCGGTGGTAAATGCGGTAGAGATGACCACCTGTACGATGAACATCAGGAAAATATTGCCCAACGCTTCGCGGAATGACCAATAACCGCCTATTTTTTTGCGGAGGTCTATGGTGAAGTAGATGGCAAGACCAATGCCAATGGCAATGGTAATAAAGCCAAAGGCTGGATTTGCCATCAACGTGGGCGAGGCATAGTATACCAGCAGGAAAATGATGATGTTGATGACGGCCCAGATAAGCGCATTGGTGATCGCTACTTTCTTTGCACTTACGTTTTCTTCGGTGGTAAGATTCGTTGTCATGGTTATGTGTGTTTTAATTAATGATTATAAGCTACCAACAACCCATAGAGGGCCATGTCAAAGGCCGGATTGGTACTTTGTGCTGCATATGCCGCCCAATCGGCATCCGCGGGATGCTGCTCGTGGAAGAAACTCATTATCGGATAGAACAAGTCGGCAAGCTCTTGGTTTCCGGGGATGTTCGAAGCGACCTTGGCAATTTCGCCGTATGAGCTATCAACTAGCAACTGGTTGGCTATAATGGGCTCGTAGATACGGTGCTCATCTTGAAACTCGTCTTCGTCTACCAGCAAAAATTCTTTGAGGTAATCCGCCAACTCAGGTTCGATATCCTCATCGCTGCATTCACGGAGATAGAGCAGCAGGTTGAGCAGTTCGGTGCCCCGCTCGATGGTTTGCTCCTCAATCTCCTCCCACGCGTCCGACTCGAGGTAATCGCTCTCCAATTTCTCCACATCGGCGGCAAAAAAGTTCATCAGCAGCAGGTCAAAAACAACTTCACGCAGTTCCTCAAAAGCGGGGTGGTCATCAAAAACAGCGTCTGACTGGCCTACCTTGTCTAAAAAAGCCTTGTCGCTTCCAAACGCTTCAAGCAGTGACGCCTGTACCCCAGCCACTTCCAACTGAGCCTCGGTGGCATAGGCCTGCAGGCATTTTTCAACCGCTTTGCGAATACGTTGATCCATTAGAATTGTGTGTTTGCTGTTTGACGTTTATTGACTACCATTGTTACGGCACCTTTCAGCAAGTTGCCCCACAACGGGCTGTTGCTCGATTTCGAACGGTTTGTCTGCCGGTCAAACCGCCATTCGCGTTCCACATCGAACAAGACGAGATTGGCGGGGGCACCTTCCTTGAACTCGGGAATAGGAAGCCCCAGTACCCGTCGCGGACCAATGGCCAACTTATCGACCAGCTGTTCCACAGTCAACCCCGCCTGGAGCACGAGCGGCAAAACGGTCTGCAAGCCAATAATACCGTCTGCAGCAATCTGGTATTCGACCTCCTTATACTCGATCTCATGCGGTGTATGCTGAGATACGATGGCATCGATGGTACCGTCTTTAATCCCTTTAAGCAGTGCTTTGCGGTCTTGGGAAGTACGGAGGGGTGGACTCACTTTATAATTGCTATCGAAACCCACTACCCGTTCGTCGGTCATCACCAGGTGGTGGGCCGCTACCTCGCAGGTAACCGGTATGCCCTTGGCCTTGGCCTTGCGGACCAGATCCACGCTTTCTGCCGTACTGATGGTGGAGAAGTGGATCGGTGCGTCGTTGTATTCGGCGAGGTATAAATCGCGGGCAACCATGAGCGCTTCGGCCAGGTTCGGATTGCCGCGCATACCGAGGTAGGTACTTGTAACCCCTTCATTCATCTTTGCACCCGCCGCCACCGACACATCCTCCGGGCAGGAAATGATGCGTCCGTTGAACCCCTTGCTGTATAGCAATGCCCTGCTCATCAAGCCAGCTTGCTGCACAGGCTTGTCGCCGTCGCTGAATGCCACCGCTCCAGCCAACTTCATATCGTAGAGTTCTGCCAGCTCCTCGCCCATCCGCTTTTTACTGATGGTACCAATGGGATATACATCAACCAGCAACGGTTTGGCACGGTTCACAACCAGAGCCACTTCCGGTCGGCTGCTCAGCGATGGTTGCGTATTGGGCCGAACAGCCACTCCCGTAAACCCACCAGCTGCTGCGGCAGCACACCCCGAAACCATGTCTTCCTTGGTTTCGAGCCCCGGCTCACCGAAATTCACATTCATATCAAAAAAGCCCGGTGCTAGGTATTGTCCCTTTGCATCAACGACGGTTTGCGTGCCGCCAGCGGCCTTGATCCGGGCGGCAATCTGGGTGATGGTTCCGTCTTCAACCAACACATCCACCTCACGGTCGTGAAAAGGCGTACCTGGGAAAACGATCTTGGCAGATTTGATGAGTAGGTTATCCATGTATATCGTAAAAAGACAAAAAGCGTGGATTTATGGCGGTATGCACATTCATTGACCAACAAAATTACAAAATCCGCCGCAATGGCAACTATTTATTTTATTTTTCATCATCTGCTACCGCGCCCCACTCGTAACCATCCTGCTCAAACCCAGCCAACGCCAGCACCCTGTCTACCACGGTTGCCGCAATTCCTTCTGCATTTTCCGGCAAGCTGTAAAACGACGGGCTCGCCGGGCATATGATGCCTCCGGCCTCGGTAACGGCAAGCATGTTGCGGAGATGGATGGCGCTCAGCGGCGTTTCCCGCGGCACCAGGATCAGCTTACGCCGCTCCTTCAGTACCACGTCGGCCGCGCGCGTTGTCAGATCGGAAGAGGTGCCGTGCGCAATCCGAGCCAACGTGCCCATCGAACACGGGCACACGATCATCGTATCAAACCGGGCGGATCCCGATGCAAACGGCGCATAGAAATCATTCTTTTCATACAAGGCGAATGGATATGCCGCATAGCTATCACTGCCCAGTTCAAATTGCCATACGTCCCGCGCGTTATCAGACATCACCAGAGCTACTGCATCCCACTGCGCCTGGAGTTCCAACAGCTTATCGAGCAATACTTTGGCATAAATCGACCCGCTGGCCCCCGTGATGGCTACAACAATCTTACGCTTCATCGTTCTGAAAGTTTGCCAAACATAACCAAATCGGCATTGAATTACAAACGGGTGCGAACGACGAAGCGTGGCGGCCCTACCTTGACCGAATCTCTTTACGCATGAACGAAACGTACGACAAGGCAAAGCACACTACCGTTGCCGCGATAAGCCCGGTAAGCTGTGGCCATACAATGAGCAGGCTTTGGCCCAAGGGCAATGGGCTGGGGATGGCACCGTAGGCCTGCTGCATGGTAAGCGGGCCCAAGCTTCTCACCGACGGCACCAATAACGTGGTGGTGGCATCGGCATACAATTGGCTAGGAACAACACGCATGAGATTAACGATGAATTGCTGGTAGCCCAACAACTGTTCTTGTGATGCCATGTCGGGCGGTGCCATTGCCCTGGCGACCATATTGACAATCAATTGGTAGAATATGGTAAAAAACAGCCATATGGCAATTGCAGTCAGCGCGGAAGTGGCTGCCTGCCGGAACCGGATGGATAGGAATACCGCCAAATTGAGCCAAAATGCGACATACAGCACGCTCAACAACAGAAAGAAAATAATCCGCAAAAATTCCTCTGCAGTGGGTGGAATGCCGATGATGAACAAACCGAAGCCCATTACCAAAAAGCCGAGGACGAAGAACATGACGCCTATAACCGCCAACGCCGCGACAAATTTGGCGTTGATCAGGTAATCACGGTGGATAGGCTGTGCCATGATACGGCTCAACGTGCCCGAATTATGCTCGGAGTTGATGGCATCGAATCCCAACCCGATACCCAACAGGGGCCCCAGAAAGCCGATGAACACATGGAACGGCGGCAAGGAACCGTCGGACAACGTGAACAGCTTCAGGAAAAAAAAGGGATCGTCTTCTTTGCTGGATTTGGCAAGCTCGTCTACCAGGTTGGTAATCGACGTGTAAAGGGAGCCAAAACAGGTTAACAGAATAAGGAACAACAGCACATTGAAACGCCAGCTGCGCACATGGTCGGATATTTCTTTCTGGACGATGACCCAAAAAGGATGAACGGCCCGATGCGTATGCCGGTGGTTCAGACGGGCAAAAAGCCCATTTATGGTGTTGCCTGCCTTCGCGGCCCAAGCGCTGGTCGTCAGCCGACCGGCTGCGTTATGCGATTTTTCCATATGTTTCGCCTCCCTCGAAATACTGGGTATAAATATCGTCCAAGCCATATTCCTTCATCGTCAGTGAGGTAAGCCCCACGCCCGAATCAACTACGATGCGCGCCACCTCCGTGCGGAGGTCTGCCTCGCTTCCCACCCGCAGTATACCACCATGGATGGTAGCGGACACCACTTGGCTCAACTCGGCAAGGGCTGACCTGACCGCTGCTAGCTGCGCCCCTTCGCCATCGAGCGTTTCCGTATCGATACCTACTTCAATAATATACGGTTCGTTGGCTGAAAATAGTGTACGCGAGAGCTCCCGCACATTTCCTTCTGCCAGCAGCTTACCCGCTACGAATATCCCCACCCGATCGCACACTTGCTGCACTTGGTGCAAGTGATGGGAAGAAAGCAGCACGGTTATTTGCTCCTCACGGCTCAATGCCACGATAAGCTCCAAAAATTCGCGTACGCCGATGGGGTCGATGCCCAGGGTGGGCTCATCAAGGATGATGACTTGGGGATTTTTCACCAGCACATCGGCCAAGCCCAGGCGTTGCCTCATACCCCTCGAGTATTTGCCTACCTTCTTCCCGGCTGCCTGCTGCAAACCCACACGTTGCAGCAAACGATCCACACGCGCGGAAGCCTCGTGCAGCGAAAGGCGGTTGAGCCTCGCCGTGTACAACAGGTTTTCGCGACCGCTCAGATGCTCGTAAAACCCGACGTCGTCTGGCAAGTACCCTACCTGGCGTTTTACCTCGATGGGATTTACCGTTGCATCTATCCCACAGACATGCACGGCCCCAGAGGTTGGTTCGCTAAGCCCCAGCATCATGAGGATGGTTGTTGACTTGCCCGCTCCGTTGGGACCGAGCAGCCCGAAGATTTCGCCCTTGCGAATAGAAAGGTCGAGGCTATCTACCGCCGTGAAATTGCCATACCGCTTGGTAAGCCCCTTGAGCTCAATAATCGATTTATCCACCGGTTACCTCCTTCCATATTTGCGGAACAAATAGTAAACGCCACCGAGGGCACCGAGAATAATCAGGATACCCAGCCACCCCCATAGCAGCGGCGTACGCACCGATACACGCAGCGATGCCGTAGCTGTCTTCTCGGCTGTCCTGGCCTCGAGGTTGGTCACGTAATCGCCCGCCACGGCCTTCCTGCTTGCTTTGATGGTTGCTACCACTTGCGCGTGCTGGCCGGGCGCAATCACGTCGATCTTCGCAGGCTGAAACTCAACGGTCCAGTCTACCGGTGCCGACGATTTCATCTCTACATTTTTCAGCGGGGCGGAACCGGTATTTTTCACCAGTAGCGCTACCTTCTCATCACCGCCCGCGGTGATGGACGTACTTAGCCTACCCGAAGGCGTAGTGAGTTCGAGGTTATAGGATCCCGTGATGACAACTTCGAGCTCCATGTTGGAAGACATGCCGCTTGCGGAGGCAACCACCGGAACTTTATACTTGCCGGCGCCCAATTGATCGGGTGGATCCAGCTCGATGGTGATGTTCTGCGTTTGGTTGGGGTTTACGTTCACCGACGATACCTGCTTGCCATTTGCCCGGAACAGCGCATTCCATCCCTGTGGCACTTGCGCCCGCAGTCCGTAAACCTGTTCTTCGCTAGACGGGTTGCGCAACGTGGCATTGAAGGTAAACGTAGAATTGGCTGCTCCTTCCATATTGGCCTGGTCGGTACTGAACTCCGATTTAAAGGTTCCCTGCTCGGATACGACCACGGTAAGCGGGAGGCTACTGGCTCCCCTTGCTACGAGTTGGAAGCGATAGGTGCCTTTTTCTACCTTATAGGGCACCTGAACTTTAAAAGAGACATTCTTCTTCTCTTTGGGCAATACGGAGAGCTGCTCTACGGTCCATCCGCCCGATTTGAGCTCGTAAGACCACCCCTCGGGCAAACCGGAAACGGCGAGTTCGGCACCCCGGATACCCCCGCTGTTGTTGATCACGTCAACCGAATAATCAATGGATTCGCCCGGAGGCACCGAAATCTTGGTATAGGGCGTATAAAGGGATAAACTCTGTGCAACGGTAACGCGCTGCACTTGCGGAACGGGAATCGCTCCGCACAACACCAATAGCAAAATGACAACTTTTGGTAAAGTAATGGCACGTGTTAACATAAAAAGAAATTTGACTAATTCAGAAATGATAAATAGTATGGGCAAATGTATAAAATCACTATTTTCTCAAAAATAATTTCACATTTTTTAACAATTGGCTCGGAAAAGCACGAAATTTACAGTCCCACAAAAAAGGGCCGAATAACTAAATATTCGACCCTACATCTACCTATGAAAAACATGCCCTTTGGGAGGGCAATACAAAAGTACATCAAAGATTGAGGATACCAAACAAATAATAATCTAAAAACGGTTTTTGTAGACGTAATACTACAACAGCATAACAAAATAGCATATTTTTGCTAGTCCCGTTGCTCTCTTGAACGTGGCTCGGGCGTGTACAGCCCTTTATTATTCGGGTTCTTTTTAAACGCCAGCTCATACAGGTTTGATAAATTTTTAGTTAATTCGTCCTTATAATTTAGTTGTTGACCACCCAAAGTAAAAAAATGAGTCTAAGTTTACTAGAAGCGTATATAGAGAAAGGCGACAGTATAGCCATCGATGATTTGCTGAACGGAAACCCCGCACTGTGCAACCAAAAAACCAGTCACGAAATTTCTCCGCTCCTACTTGCCTGTTACTATAACAAACCCCAAATTGTAAAAGTACTGCTCAAACACATCAATGAACTCACCATACATGAAGCGGCGGCGGCCAATCTCCTCGAACAAGTACAGGCGATGGCAGCGGACCTGCCGGATGCGTTGGACGCGGTTTCAGACCATGGATTTACCGCATTGGGGATGGCCACACATTTCGGAAATGAAGATATCGTCCGTTTTCTATTGGAAAAAGGTGCCGACCCAAACACCCACTCGCAAAATGGTTACAATGTGTATCCACTCCACGCCGCCGTTGGTTCTGGCTTTGACGGCATAGCGAAGATGCTGATCGAGGCGGGGGCAGAAGTGAATGTATTGCAAACCTCGCGGACCAGCCCTTTGCACCTCGCTGCACAAACCGGCAATATTGACCTGATTATCCTCTTATTGGAAAATGGGGCATCGGTAGCGATCAAGAATGAAATGGGCAAAACGGCCTCGGACCTGGCAGGCGAAAAGGGGCATACTGAAATTGCCAATATACTGAGAGCCGAATAAACCGGCGCTTACTTCCTAGCACACGCTAAACATCCCAGAGCTGGTGCCGCATGCGTTTGATATAATTCCGGAAATCCAGCACAACCCCGGCCAAGAAATAAAAGATGATCGGGAAGCCGACGGCAAGAAAAGAGGTATAGATAAAGAATAACCGAAGTTTGGAAATGGAGATTCCCAAGCGCTCGCCGATGTACGTGCAGACACCAAAGGAACGCTGTTCGAAAAACAAAAGGATTCGCTTTACCATCATTCATTGTGTTTGATTAACTGCAACCCCACCCCACAATCCAAACATTTTCTCTTGTCGCAGTAAAACGTTTTCATTTGTAACAAAGCCTGTGATTCAGCAGCCTGTGCTGCCCTTACTCCCAACGCGGAAAAACGCTTCAAAACCGCATTATCTTCTGCTTTTAAATCCTCAAGCAAGGCAATAGCCCGGTAAATATACATTTCTTTACCCATATATTTACCATAGGCAAATATAATGCCTGCCACGGCATTGATGAGTAGCGCATCTATCGAACGTGCACCCAACTGGTTTCCACCCGATGCGGGAGGCGTGTCAAAGCGGTAGTGTTCTAGCCAATATGGGTTGACGGGCAGATCGTCAAAAAACGCTTTCAACGAACCAATTTCCTTCGTGTCCGTAATGGCAGCAAATAGCTGCGTAGACCGCAAACATAGGGCGGCAAACTGGGCGATGCGTACCGTAGGGAAATTGCCGGGGCGCGTGCGCATGAATCGCCAGGAAGCAGCACCCATCGGTTGCAACGAATGCAACCTGCGCAAATGGGCATACTCCCGTTGCAGATCTTGTGGGTAGCCATCTGCAAAGAGGGTATCTTCCAGCATCCCCGCCTGCCCGAAAAACAGGGCTTCTACCGACAACGGGCGATGCTTGTGCTTTGCAATGACCGATGGGGGCAGGCTACGCGCCAGCTGTTCGAATGCATCGGCATTCACCTTAAACCCAAAACTCCGTGCCATCCAGATATAACATGTGTCTTCCCAACTGCCGCGCTGCTGGTCCAACACCCCATATATGGCCGAAATTTTGTATTCGAAACGCTCCATCAACAAGCGCGACAGCCATTGGGATAAATGAAAGGGCGGAACGCTATGGATTAGCTTTTCGCAGGGAATCCACCACATTCCGCTCATCAGTTCGCGGTATCTCGGCAAGATAGTGGCCGGGATCCGTGGTCTCAGTTCCAATGTTTCGAGCGGTGTGCCATCTTCCCTGTATGCGGGCTTATCGTATTCATAAACCACATGCAAAATCACGCTGTTGTAGGCCTTATCTGCATGGTGCCGGTGCCGCTCCCAGTCTGACGCCCGGATATGGATCTCCACGTTGCCACTCCACGCTACCTCATCGATAACCACACGCCCTGCTAAAAAATCGGGACCTGCATCGTGGTTGTGCGTACCCGGATAGATAATTCGAACCAGCTTACCCGATTGGGTACGCAAATTTTGCATGGCAAATAGACGGTACTTCCAAACAAAATGCAATAAATCTTCAGACAAGGTCATATAACATGGTCATAGGGAATGTAGACCAAAGGTAGGAATTTGATTAATAATAATCAAACCATGAGACAACCGCGCCATGGTCAAGGGTGCGTTTAGCTATTTCTTCGTAATCCCTTATGATTTTCCCGTTCTCCATCTGTATCAAACGGCTTCCATAACGGAGAGCCTCATTGATGTTGTGGGTAACGAGTAATGCCGCAAGCTGGTCTTCGGCTATCAACCGATTGGCTGTTTCCATCACCTCACGTGCGGAGCGGGGATCGAGCGCGGCCGTTGGCTCATCGAGCAACAATATATCCACATCGGCCATCACCGTCATCAATAAGGTCAATGCCTGCCGCTGCCCCCCGCTTAGTGTGCCCATGGGTTGGGCTAGCTTATTTTCGAGCCCCATGCCCAACGTCGATACTTTATCGGCCACCTGCCTACGGAAGGCTGTACCCGTGCCCAATTTCAACCATTTGGTCGATCCGCGCAAGGCCGCCATGCGGAAATTATCCAATATGCTCAACGACGCAGCAGTGCCCAGCAGCGGGTTTTGGAATACGCGGCCTATCCATCGGCTGCGTTGGTAATCGGGTAGCCGCTGGATATCGTGCCCGTGCAACAGGAGGCTGCCCTTATCAGGATATATACTACCCGCAATGAGGTTGAGCAGCGTGCTTTTTCCCGAACCATTGGCGCCAACGAGCACCGTGAAACTCCGTGGCTCCAACCGGAGCGTAACATCTTGCACAGCGGCCACCTCGGTGGCTTTGCCGGCGTTGAACACTTTGGTGATATGTTGGAGCTGAAGCATACCTGTTCTCTCGCTAACGTTTGGCCAGTTGCAACACACCCCCTACACGGGGTAAGGCCACGATGGCCAGTACCAGCAAGGCGGTGGTGAGTTTGAGCAGATTGGGGTTGACACCGACACTTAACGCCAATGCAAGCACGGACTGAAACAAAACCACCCCTACGATGACGCAACTAAGCATCGGCAGCATAGCACGTAGTTTCAGGAAATTAATCAATGTGTCGCCGATGATTACGGCACCCAAACCGCTGATCACAATACCGATGCCCATATTGATGTCTGCGAAACCCTGAAACTGCGCCATCAATCCACCGCTCCAAGCCACCAGTGCATTGGAAAGGGCCAGACCATACACCTTCATCCGCGTGGTGTTTACCCCTTGGGCACGGATCATGGGCTCACTATCGCCCGTAGCACGTAGTGCAATACCAAAATCGGTACGCAGCAAATAACTCATGACAAAAAGCAGGGCGATGACAAATAGTATCAAAACCGACATCGTGTTGTGGTCTATGCTGTCAAATAGTCCCAGTTGGTCGAACACAGCGGGATAATCAAGTAAGGGCATATTAGACCGCCCTAGGAATACCAAATTGATCGAATAGAGGGCTGTCATTACCAAAATGCCCGCCAACAGCGCATGTATGCGTAGCCATGTATGGATCAATGCGGTGCAGCACCCCGCCAACGCGCCGCCCCCCATGGCCAATAGCAGCGCCACCAACGGGGGATAACCCTGTGACAGCGCCACCGCTGTAGTAACCGCACCCAACGTATAGCTCCCATCGGTGGTAATATCCGGGATGTTGAAAATTTTCATCGACAGGAAAAGACCCACGACCAATGGACCGAAACACAATGCTTGAATGACTGCGGCGAAGTAGAAATCCATTAGCTAGTGGCGTTTTGATCCGTACGGTAGTAGATATGGAGCCGATCTGCGCCTACCTGCTGGCCGGCAGCAGCGGCTGCATGACAGATGGGAGCCGCTACGCCGGCACCCCAACGTTGGGGCGCTGTAAACACCCGGGCTTCGTCCCACAAGCCTGCTTCCAGAAAGAGGTCGAGCGTTTTGCGCCCACCCTCTATGATGACCGATTGGACATCCATCAGGTAAAGCTGGAAAAGTATATTCTGCGGCAGGTACCAATCAAAATTCTCCAACGCGATATACTTGATGTTTCCCATCCAATCCGCCCGTGTGGCATTGAACACAATCGTCTCGGCGCTGGCATCGAGCAGATGGGCTGTTGACCCAACGGCAAGGTCTTTGTCAATAAGCACCCGCTTGGGGTTGCGCCCCGGCAGCTCCCTTACGCTAAGTTGCGGGTTATCTGACAGGGCTGTGCGCGTGCCCACCAATACCGCATCTTCCTCGCTGCGCCAGCGGTGCACCAACTGTTTAGCGTCTGCACCTGTGATCCACCGTTGGGTGCCGTCTTCCGGCGCCATGTACCCGTCGGCTGTTTGTGCCCATTTAAGGATAACGTAGGGCCGCTGCTGGCTTACCCGCGTTGTGAAACGGCGATTTAACCAACGCGACTCATCGGCCAATACGCCCTCGGTTACGCGGATGCCGGCCGCTTCCATCACGGCTATCCCCTTGCCATCCACCTGGTCGAACGGATCGCGGCACCCTACAACCACCTCCCCTATCCGATGATCCGCCAGTAGCTTAGCACAAGGCGGCGTCTTCCCGTAATGGGCGCAGGGTTCGAGGCTTACGTACATGGTTGAATTGCGGAACAAGGAAGCCGCACCATCCCCATACTTGTTAAGAACCTCCTCGATGACCAATGCCTCCGCATGCGCCCCCCCGAAACGCTGGTGGTAATTTTCGGCAATGACCTTTCCGTCATGCGCCAATAACGCCCCTACCATCGGATTGGGACTTACCTGCCCCATCCCCAGCCGGGCCAGCTCCAGGCAGCGCCGCATGTAAGTCTCATGTTCCTGCATGACGCAAACATACTTAAAAATGTTCTTTTTTGCCACGCACATACCTGCATCGCCCGAGCAACCTTTGTCTAACCCCGCTGGTTATATTGTTTGGTCAACCCGGATGGATAGCGTATGTTTGTATGCATGCAATCCATCGCAGCAATCGAACAACGATTCGTAAATGACCTGTTGCATTTGTACCATGCAGATGAAATCAAACACCTGTATTACCTGCTGGTTGAAAATCGATTGGGTTGGACCAAAACAACCTACTTGCTGAACCGCCAAACGCTGCTACGTGATGAGGATACCCGTTGGTTGGTGTCCGCACTATCGGAACTGCTGACGGCAAAACCCATCCAATACGTTTTGGGGCATGCTTGGTTTATGGGAATGAAACTTGCCGTGAGCGAATCGGTATTGATACCCCGGCCGGAGACCGAGGAATTAGTTCACCTCATCACTAGCCAGCATAACAAGCATGCAACTGGCCCCCTGCGCATTATCGACATCGGCACAGGGAGTGGCTGTATTGCCATTGCCCTCAAAAAAGCATTGCCAACGGCACATGTATATGGTCTTGACGTTTCGGAAGACGCACTGAATATGGCCCGGCAGAATGCGGAGAGCCAGTCGGCACGCATCGATTTCATCCATGCGGATATATTGGAATGGGAATTGGTTTTCCAGCACGAACAGCGATTTGATATCGTAGTGAGCAATCCGCCGTATATCACAACGGCCGAGCAGGGCGACATGCACCGCAATGTGCTGGCGCATGAACCCCACTTGGCACTTTTTGTACAGGAAAGTGCCCCGCTATTATTTTACGAACATATTGCCGCATTTGCATTGCACCATTTACAGCCAGCAGGCGATTTATATGTAGAGATAAACCGCTACTACGGCCAAGCAGTAAGCGACTTGTTCAGGAAAAAAGGCTTCGTGGCGGCCGCACTCCACCAAGACATGCAAGGAGCCGATCGCATGGTCCACGCAAAAAAGGAATAACCAACGTATTTTAGCCATGAATAAAACCGTCCTTACCCTGACCGCTTGCAGCGCAGCTGCCGTGGCGTTCTCTTGCGGTGACATCAAACATGCGGACCTGATTGTGTACAATGCGGTCGTTTACACGGTCGATTCATCCTTCCGTAAGGCCGAGGCCTTTGCCGTGCGCAACGGGGTATTTGTTGCAATCGGCACATCGGACGAGATACGCACGGCATACGAGGCTGAAGAAGCAATCGATGCACAGGGACAGCCTATCTACCCTGGTTTTTACGACGCCCATTCCCACTTTTTCGGCTATGCGCAGACCTTTGGCCAAGCGGACCTGAGTGGGGCTACCTCGTTCGAGGAAATCATTGATCGGTTGAAGGCATTCCGCGCCGAGCATCCCGATGCGCCGTGGCTACTGGGTCGCGGGTGGGACCAAAATCTATGGAAAGACAAGTCGTTCCCTACGCGGCACCGTTTAGACGCCGAATTTCCCGACGTGCCCGTTTACCTGGTGCGCATAGACGGCCACGCGGCGTTGGCGAGCGGCAAGGCACTGGAGCTTGCGGGTGTGACCGGGCCGATCGACGTAGAAGGTGGGTTGGTTGAAGCCAAAAATGGGCAGCCTACCGGTATACTGGTAGACAACGCGATGGACCGTGTATCTAGTATCATCCCGCGTGCCACAGCACCACAACTGACCCAATTCCTTCAAAAAGCGGAAGACGCCTGCTTAGCCGTGGGACTTACCACCGTGAGTGATGCCGGGCTAGGGCGTTCGTCCATCGACTTACTGGACAGCCTATATGCGTCGGGGCAGCTTCGCATCCGTAACCACGCAATGATTGGCTTATCGCACGAGAACCTCGATCATTACCTAGCGGCAGGGCCTTATGTGAGCGACCGTTTCACGGTGCGCGCCTTCAAAATACTGGCCGATGGCGCCCTGGGGTCACGCGGTGCCTGCCTGCTCCTCCCTTACGCGGATGCGCCCACTTCTGGATTCCTGCTATTCATCCCCCAAGCCATCGATTCGGCCATCGCGCGCATAGTGGATAGTGATTTCCAAGTAGCCACGCATGCCATCGGCGATTCGACCAACCGGTTGGTGCTCGATATTTACAGCAAATACCTTAAAGGGAAAAACGATCGCCGCTGGCGCATCGAGCATGCACAGATCGTGTCGCCGACCGATTTCGAGAAATTCGGCACTTATGATATTATCCCTTCGGTGCAACCAACGCATGCTACATCAGACATGTACTGGGCCGAGGACCGTGTGGGCCCAGCGCGTATCAAAGGAGCCTATGCGTACCGCCAGTTGCTCGAACAGGCGGGTTTACTGGCATTGGGCAGTGATTTCCCGGTGGAGCACATCAACCCACTCTATGGATTCCATGCGGCCATAGCCCGTGTAGACAAAGATGACTACCCGAAAGGTGGCTTCCAGCCCGAGAATGCGATTGACCGCGAATCGGCCTTGCGGGGCATGACGGTATGGGCTGCATACAGCGTATTTGAAGAAGACAAACGCGGTAGCATCGAAGTGGGAAAAAAAGCGGACTTCGTGCGATTGGAAAAAGATATCATGACCATTCCGCCCGATGAAATCCGCGACGTCGCTGTATTACAAACCACCATTGCCGGGGAAACGGTTTATATAAAGAAATAATTACGGACGATGCACACATTTGGACGCCGTATTAATGATTGAAACTAAAGCCCTTACCAATACAGCTGAAATTATCTGAAATTTATTTTGGACAGTACACCCTATAATTCTATCTTTGCACCACTTTCCAAAAGCAGGAAAGATGTACTTTAAGTGAATAAAAAACCATGAATCCGTAGCTCAGCTGGTAGAGCAATACACTTTTAATGTATGGGTCCTGGGTTCGAGTCCCAGCGGGTTCACCCAAGCGGGGATTTTATCAATTTTGATAGAATCCCCTTTTTTTTGTCCGTTCAGAACCCTTGCTAATTCAGGGATTGGAGAAAAAAATGAGTTTATTCTCGAGGTTCGAACTAAGTCCAATTCCCGGTTATAGTAGATTCCTTCAGGAAACAGCAAATTCTGAAATACCCTTTTACTGTTCAAATCACTGGAATCCCATAATAGAAAGGGATTACGGCATATTCTCACAGCAAAATCTATCACTTTTTTAAGGTTCGAACTGTATCCACCTGTTTTGTTAAGTTCTTGCTCAATTTCAAAACACTCTTTTTCATATTTTGGCTTGAATTTTTCAAAAAGGTTTCTGTCTATTTCTCCAATAACAAACCGTTCTTCAATGGCATTCAATTTTTTTCTTGTTTCTGTTAGTTTGGCCTTTAAAAAAGTCGTATTCTCCATTTGGGACTTAAAAAACACAGCCATCTGTTCTTCTAGTTGCAACTTAATAATATCAACCTCTTCGTTCCCAATCTGAAAAGTCTTTAACACATTTCGAAACAATTCGTGCATTCCTTTGGCACTTCGGTTGACTTTACATCCTTTGGTTCTGCACTTGTAATAATATATTCCCTTCTTTTTTGCCAAATAGCCAGTCATTGTCTGGCCGCACTTATCACATTTAGTAAATACCTTCAATGGCAAATTTTCATTATCCTTATCATGGACAAAACCATGTGTTCGCTTTTCTTGCCGGATATTATGAACTGCCAGAAACAATTCTTTTGAAATTAATGGTTCATGCCTACCCTCAATCACCTGCCCCGGAAGTATTTTGCTGGTAATAAGACCACAATAAAACGGATTTAAAAACAGGTTAACCAATCTCTTTTCCGATATATCAACCCCCAATTGTTTTAAGCGCCTACTAATTTCAACGGTAGGCAGTTGATGATAAGCTTTCCACTCAAATGCTTTCTTTAATAGTTTTCCTTCTTCACTAACAACTAATTTACGTTCTGTTGCCCTCCCTTTATTTAAATCTTCATATCCACGCGGAGGAGCCCATAACCAATAACCTTTTGCTAACAGTTCACGCATGCCGGTAACCACCTTATCCCGTCGCAATTCATTATCCATCTGACCAAACAGGAATAATATTTTTTGCTGAAAGGAACCGGAAGGAGTTGTGGGGTCCAATTCCTGTGTGGTTGCCAGGGTGATTACCCCATATTTTTTTAGCAAATCGTCGGCAATTGAAGCTCCTGCAATACCCGAACGGGAAAAACGTTCATAAGAGTAAACAATCACATAATTGACATTTTTCGAGCGTTTTACAAAGGTCAGCATCACAGGAAACGCGGTTGATGGAAAATGAATTTTCCGTGAACCTGCCAACACGGTTTGAGCACAAAGGAAAAACCTACAACGGATGGATTAATGTAGTTAATCCGTTCCGGGCGAGCATTGTTTTGGGTACCCCGGGGAGTGGAAAGTCGTATGCAATTATCAACAACTACATCAAGCAACAAATAGAAAAAGGTTTCAGCATGTATATCTACGATTTTAAGTTTGACGACCTGAGCATCATCGCTTACAATACTCTGATGAAAAACATCGAAAAGTATGAGCACCCACCCAGGTTTTATGTGATAAATTTTGACGACCCGGAACGGAGCCACCGGTGTAACCCCATAGCCCCTGAGTTTATGACGGATATTGCCGATGCTTATGAATCTGCCTATACCATCATGCTGAATCTGAACAAAACCTGGATTCAGAAGCAGGGCGACTTTTTTGTGGAGTCGCCCATTATCCTGCTCACGGCCATTATCTGGTACCTGAAAATCTATAAGAACGGAAAATACTGCACTTTCCCTCATGCCATCGAATTTCTGAATAAAAAGTACGCCGATATTTTCACCATTCTCACCTCGTACCGGGAGTTGGAGAACTATCTTTCCCCATTCATCGATGCCTGGGAGGGCGGCGCGCAGGATCAGTTGCAGGGACAAATTGCCAGTGCAAAAATCCCGCTTTCAAGAATGATTTCACCGCAATTGTACTGGGTAATGTCGGGCAATGACTTCACGCTGGATATCAATAATCCGAAAGAGCCTAAAATCCTTTGTGTAGGCAATAATCCTGACCGCCAGAACATCTATTCAGCAGCGCTTGGATTATATAACTCCCGGATTGTAAAACTGATAAATAAAAAAGGCCAGCTTAAAAGCGCGGTGATTATTGATGAGCTTCCAACGATTTATTTCCGTGGGCTGGACAACCTGATTGCCACAGCCCGGAGCAATAAAGTAGCTGTTTGTTTGGGATTTCAGGATTTTTCGCAGTTAAACCGCGATTATGGTGACAAAGAAGCCAAAGTGGTGATGAATACGGTTGGAAACATTTTCAGCGGACAGGTAGTTGGCGAAACAGCAAAAACATTGTCGGAACGATTTGGGAAAGTTCTTCAGAAACGGCAATCGATGACCATTAACCGGCAGGACAAATCCACTTCCATAAATACCCAGATGGATACATTGATTCCGGCTTCAAAAATCAGCAATCTCACACAGGGTGTTTTTGTCGGAGCTGTCTCAGACAATTTTGAAGAACGCATTGAGCAAAAGATTTTTCATGCTGAAATTGTGGTTGACAAAGAGAAAGTGGCAAAAGAATCTTCCATGTATCAACTTATCCCTGTAATTACAAATTTTACTGATGAAAATGGCAAAAATCATTTACAGGAGGAGATTGAATACAACTATCGGAGGATAAAAGATGAAACGGTACAAATTGTTTTGGAAGAATTGGAGCGGATTAAAGCAATATAAGTTCCCAAGGTTTTCCTATATCTAACAAACCTACACAATTGATGGTCTTTTTTTTCTTATATCCTTTCGCCATTTTTCATATTCGCCGTTATGCAACTTTGCTCCTTTAAATATGTTCGTTTTAAAAATCTGATGTGCCAAAAGCGAGATAATCTGTTAATATTATTGATCGATTACAATGGAATTATATTTTATACAAAATAATAATATTTGCCTATTCTATTTGAATCATTACATTTGAAGCGTTCAAACTTAACTTTCCGTGAAAAATGTCAAATCAAATACTGAACTTGTTAAGCTCCTGAAAAAAGGTGACATGGCAGCTTTTGATGCCATTTATAATCAATACTGCCATAAATTGCATCAGTTTGTATTCATGTTTCTAAAGCAGAAAGAAGATGCTGAGGGGATTGTGCAGGAAGTTTTTATTAAGATTTGGGAATCAAGAGGTAAAATTGATATTTATGCTTCCTTCGAGTCATTCCTGTTTACCATTGCCTATAACTCCACAATGAGTTTATTGCGCAAAAGAATGCGTGAAACCAAATCGAGGGAATACCTGAAATCATTGCAACAAGTTAGTGCTGCTGAACACGTAATAGATGAAATCCAATATCAAGAATTAAAGCAGAAGGTAGAGTTTTTACTAAAACAGTTAACCCCACGTCAGGAAGAGATTTACCGATTAAGCAGGGAAGAAGGTTTGACACACGAAGAAATTGCCCAGAAATTAAATATTTCTGAAAGTACGGTGAACAATCACCTGGTGAAAACTATAAAGTTTTTAAAATCTCATCTCGATAGTGGTCTGGCTATCAATATTTTATTTGTCTGCATGTTCCTTTCTTAAAAAAAACAGCATTTTTATATAGTTATCCCATAGCTCTTATGCGTAATACTATTAAACCTTATTGAAAGAAAAAAGTGTTAATTTCATAGGTTTGGTTTAGTTAGGTAGAGCACCTCCCCTGTTAATGGGGAGGTACTTAATTTGAAAAAGAAAATGAATAAAGAAATCCTTAAAAAATATTTAAACAATAACTGTACTGACAAGGAATTTGAAGAACTTGCAAGCTGGTTGGAAAATGAAGCTGCAAGTGATGTTGGCAAATACTGGAGCTACGATTTCTGGAAAATTTTTGAAGCTGATTTAAAAAAGAAAGATGAGAAAAAGTACAGTGCATTACTCGATAAAATTCACCATGAAATAAACCTTAAACATCGGAAGGATGCAGACGGCAAAGTGATTAATTTTTCAAAAATTGCAAAATGGTTAAGGCGGGCAGCAGCGATACTGTTCATCCCCTTACTTGGTGTAGTATTTTATTTGCTATCGAACAGCAACCTGCAAATGAATAACTTCACTGATTTATCGTTTGCTGTTGACTCTCTTGAAATTATTGCTCCTATAGGTTCAAGAACAGTTGTACAATTATCGGACGGAACTGAAGTAAACCTCAATTACGGCAGTAAAATTAAATATCCACGAAACTTTATCGGAAATACAAGAGAAATTACACTGTCGGGCGAAGCATATTTTGATGTAGCCCATAACCCTGATAAACCATTTATTGTAAAAGCGGGAAAGCTGAATGTAAAAGCCTTGGGTACTGAGTTTAATGTAAATGCGTATCCCGACGATGATATTATTGCAACAACACTTGTAGAGGGGAAAGTAGTAATTGAAAAAATATTGTCGGATAAGAAAATCGGAAAGATTGGAACAATGGCTCCGAGGCAGCATTTAGCCTATAATTCAAAAACGGGTAAAATCAGCTCAAATCAGGTAAATGTCGAAAATTATATTGCATGGAAGGAAGGCAAACTGGTATTCGATAATACCCCAATTCTGCGGGTTACTGAGAAACTGAGCCGGATGTTTAATGTTGAATTTGATGTGGCTGACGACATAAAGGATTTAACCTATACTGTAACCTTTGCTGATGATCCCCTGTATCTTATTCTCGATTTAATGACTGAAACAACTCCTATTACATACAGGAGGTTTCCGCGAAAAAAACTGGATGACGGTACTTTTTCTAAACAAATAATTAAAATAGAAAGACGATAATAAAATTTAAAGCTAACGAATTAAAACAATTTGCCTATGATGAGAAGATATTAAAAAACAACAGGGAAGTGCGCCAACACCTCCCTGAAGAGTTCAAAACCATCCCTGTAGTATTAACCGTACAGGGTAATTTCAAATCTTAACAATATAAAAGTATGAAAAAAAATGAATGTATTTCATGGGAATGGAAAGTTCCCAGGTTACAAAAAGTATTTAGAATTATGAAACTAACTGTCTTCCTGTTATTGCTTTCTGTAATTAGCGTGTTTGCAAGTAAATCGTATTCGCAAACCACTTTGCTGAATCTTGATATGGAGAACAGCACGGTAAAAGAAGTTCTTCGGAACATTGAGAAGCAAAGTGAGTTTGTCTTTATGTACAGCGAAAAATTGATCGATGTTAACCACGAAGTATCGGTGACCGTGAAAAATAAGAAAATTAACGAAGTTCTCGACGAACTGTTTGCCGGAACCGATGTAAGTTACAAGGTAAAAGACCGCTTTGTTTTGCTAACAACACCTGAAGTTACAGGTAGTGATTTCATGGCTCAGCAACAAAAATTAGTATCCGGTAAAGTAACAGACTCCGGCGGCCTGCCGCTGCCCGGAGTAACCGTTGTGGTTAAAGGCACCACCCAAAGCACAGTAACCAATGCCGACGGGGAATATTCCCTTTCCAATATTCCTGAAGACGCTACGCTGGTGTTTTCGTTTGTAGGGATGAGGACGCAGGAGATTGTTATTGGGAACCAAACTACAATCAATATTTCAATGGTGGAAGATATGATTGGGATTGAGGAGGTTGTGGCTGTAGGGTATGGAACAATGAGAAAAAGTGATTTAACTGGAGCTATATCATCAGTTAAATCAGAAGATCTATCTATGATTGCTAATACCTCAGTCGGACAAATGCTTGCTGGAAAAGCAAGTGGGTTGCAAGTTATACAAAACACAGCACAACCTGGGGGCGCAATGACATTTTTGATAAGAGGTGCGGGATCCATAAATGCCAGTAATTTACCCTTGCTAATTATTGATGGATTTCCAATTACTGAGGATAATGAACCTAGAAGTGGCAATCGCTATGATGGGGGAGCAAAAAGCTATTTAAATTTTTTAAATCCGCAAGATATTGAATCGATTGAAGTTTTAAAAGATGCTAGTGCTACATCTATTTATGGCGCCAGAGCAGCGAATGGGGTTATAATTATTACTACAAAGAAAGGGGAAGAAGGTAAAATTGTTATTAACTATAATGGTTCATATACCATTCAAACCCCTTCAGATATGTATGATATGATGAATGCCAAAGACTTAATGATAGAGAACAATCGACATTTCTATGAAAAATGGATGTATGATAATAAAATTGGCATATATGGTGGTAAAACCGAAGCTGAAGTAATTGCCTCGGGAAATCCACATACACCTCGTTTCCTTGATTCAGAAATAAAAAATCCTCCTGCAAATACAAATTGGTTTAACGAAATAACAAGAAATGGATTTATTAATCAACATAACATTAGTATTTCGGGTGGAAACAAAGACACAAAATATTTTTTATCAGGAAACTATAATGATCATCAGGGCATATTGAAAAATTCTCATTTAAAGAGATATTCATCAAGATTAAACCTTGATCAAAATGTTGGGAAATATATTAAAATTGGCATAGTATCAAACATAAGTCGGATTGAGAATGATAATACACAACTTGGTGCCGGGAAATATGAAAATGCAGGAATCATTCAGACGGCATTATGTTACCCCAGTTATTTACCTGTTTATGATGAAAAGGGTGAATTCTCTATCCCTCCTGGAATGTCCTGGTTGCCCAATCCAGTTTCGATGCTGAGCATTAGCGATAAAAGCGTAAATGAAAAAATTTTGGCTTCAACTTATTTTGAAGTTTCACCAATAAAAAATTTAAAACTTAGATTAAATGCAGGCGTAGATCGAAATATTGGAAAACGATCAACATACTTGCCAAAATCAACACTTTATGGAAAGACCGATGGAGGAAATGCGTCAATTTCTCAAAATGAAAAATTGGATAGCAATTTTGATTTAACCATGAATTATTCAAAAACGATAAATCAAAATCACTCTTTTGGTTTATTAGTTGGACACTCATACCAAAAATTTACATGGGAAGGGTTTAATGCACAGAATTCAGATTTTATTATTGATGGATTTCTTTATTATAATTTAGCTGCGGGTGCTTTTTTTAAACCGTCAGTTGGTTCTTATGGCGGATCAACTAAAATGGCTTCCTATTTTTCAAGATTCAATTATTTTCTTTCAGACAAATATCTACTAACAGCTACTATACGCGCAGATGGCGCTTCAAACTTTGCAGCTAATAAAAAATGGGGATATTTTCCATCTGTTGCGCTAGGCTGGAGAATTAGTGACGAAACCTTTATGGAAGGATTTAAAAATTCCATATCAAATTTAAAACTTAGATTAAGTTATGGACAGACTGGGAATTCGAATATTGGGAATAGAGCATTTTCAAATTATAGAGTCGGAGAAAATTATAATATCGGAGGGGTGGAGTCTATCGGAATTTATTTAAGCCAATTGGCTAATCATAATTTAAGTTGGGAAACAACAACTGAAAAAAATATTGGCATAGATTTCGGCCTAATAAAAAACAGGATTTCAGGGAGTATTGAATTTTATGACAAAGTTATTTCCAACTTATTAAATACACGATATCTTATGTCTTATCACGAAGTAAACTCTATTGCAGCAAATATTGGAAAAACTCAAGGTCAAGGCTATGAGCTGAGTGTAAGTTCAAAAAATATTGTTTCTGACGGTTTTAGTTGGACATCAGATTTTACATTTTCTCATTATAAGGATAGATGGAAAGAAAGGGATAAAAACTGGTCACCCGCAATCTACGAAAACGAAAATGACCCTGTCAGACCAATATTTACATATATTTCTGAAGGATTAATACAGCCAGGAGAGCAAATAGCTGCAATGCCTGGTGCAATTCCAGGACAAGTTAAGATTAAAGACATTGATGGGTTTAAAAAAGATGCGGATGGGAAATATATTGTTGACGAAAAGGGACGATTCCAGTATCTAGGAAAACCTGATGGTAAAATTGATGATGCAGATAGAATCTTATTTGGTTCAATGGACCCAGGTTACAGTTTTGGATTTAACAATAATTTTAAATATAAAAATTTTGATTTGAGCATTTATTTCTATGGTTTATTTGACAGATATATTACAAATCAAATGTATGCTAGTTTTGCAGTCAACTCGCTAGAGATTGAGCGTGGTCAGAATTTTTTGAATATAGCAAAAACAAGATGGACTCACGATAATCAGGAAACAAACTTTCCTTCTGCTTTTCAGTCTTACTCTACTTATGGTTATGGTGATTTTCTGTTGGAAAAAGCTTGGTTTATTCGATGTAAAAATATTACAGTTGGATATACGTTACCAAAAATAAGTAACATTACAAATGTTCGTCTTTATTTTGATGTTCAAAATCTATTTATAATTACTCCCTATACAGGGTTAGATCCAGAAACAGACTTTTATCAGGGGGCATATCCTAATTCTCGGTCTTTTTCTTTCGGAATTGATATAAAATTTTAAATAATTCTAAAAATAGTTATTATGAAATCAAATTTTAATAGAATATTATTATTCATATTAATGTTCAGTCCTTTTCTTCATGGTTGTTATGGAAAATTGGATAGTGAAATGTACGATGCAATTAATCCAAGTATTTTTCCTAAAAACGCCAATGATATCGAAGCATTAGTAACAGCTTGTTATTATCCATTTAGAAATGCAGAATGGGCTGGACTATATAATAATAGTACTGGTATACAAAATACTGATTTGACCACAGATATATGTATGGAGCAATGGGCTGAAGAAAGATGGTTAATTCTAAATAATTTAAATTGGAATGCATCGACTCTTCAACTTAGAACCTGGTATTCTAATTACAATCAGTTCAGCAAAATGACAATGAATATTGAAAGAATTTCAAATGTGCAAATGGATGAAGACTTGAAAGCCCGGTATATTGCTGAAATTAGATGTGCAAGAGGCTGGATGGCATTTATAATGTTTAATTTGTATGGTCCCATACCAGTTGCTTCTCTGGACATTTTAGAAAATCCTCTTACAGATGTAGTCATAGAACGTCCTACACAAGAATGGATGGTCAACTATATTGAAACGGAATTAACCGAAGCGGCAAAAGTATTACCATATAAATATGGTGCAAATGATTGGGGACGATTTACAAAAGGAATGGCTCAAATGATCCTTTTAAAGTTATACATGCACGAAAAAAATTGGTCAAAAGCTGAAACAATAGGAAGAGAGTTGATGAAACCAGAGTATGAATATAGATTAATGGACAATTATTCATCAATATTCACGCTTGAAAATGAACAAAATAGTGAGATAATTTACGCTACGCCAAATACAATAAAAACAGTACAGACTTATTTGCCCCATGTCCTTCCCACAAACTATCCTGTAAAGAATGCTAATATCCCAGGATGGAGTGGATTTAGAATTCCATGGTTTTTTTACCATACATTCGAAGTAAAAGATAAACGACTAGAGGTTTTAGTTGGTGAATATACTGGTACAGATGGAATAACTTATAATGAAGAAAATCCAGGCATATATATGTGGGGAGGGGCTATTCCAGTTAAATATGGTGAGGATCCACAAGCAACAGGTCATGGGTCTCAAATTGATTGGATTGTTTACCGTTATGCAGATGCAGTTCTTTTATTAGCAGAAGCCATTGCAAATAATAATGGAAACCCAACAACTGAAGCAATAGAACTTATAAATATGGTAAGGAGAAGGGCTGGATTAGATGATTTGGAACTTAAAGATTATAATACTTTGAAAAAAATCAATGAATTAATTTTATTGGAAAGGGGTCATGAATTATGGTTTGAAGGTTGTCGTAGGGAAGACTTGATCAGACATGGAAAATATATCGAATATGCTCGTCAATATAAAGGGTCTCTTAACGCTCAAGATCATTTTGTTTTATTCCCAATTCCTCAAGAGTACATAAACGAAGGTAAAGGGAAGATTCAACAAAATCCAGGATATTAGTTGAATTTTTAAACAAGAGGGAACCTCGTTGAGGTCCCCTCTTGAATATATAATTTTATATAATAACCTCTACTCACATATATAGTTATAATTGTTAACGATGGATATAAATTATAAATATGAAAAGGATTACCATAATAATCATTACGTTTTTATCATCTAATATTTGTTTGTTTGGAAATATAATGGGCGATTATTCCAAGAAGAATGTTGTTTTTATTACAGATTTTTACCATCCACATCAAGATTTTGGTGATAATTTTGATATCATTACACCTTATGCACTTCCTGAGGTTGATTTGAAAGCTGTTATAATTGATGTAACTGACGAATTTCGAAAGCCAATTAGTTCTTATGGTGATAAAAGGGGTCACTTTATTAACTTGTGGGGAACGGATAAAGGAGGTCCCAGAGAACCGGGAATAATTCCTTTAATACAGCTAAATTATATTTTTGATAAAAATGTTCAATTTGCAATTGGTCCATTTATTCGAATGCGCACGTTTGGGGACAAAATGGATGATATTCCTGTATTTCAGCAAAGTGGAGTAGAATTACTACTATCTATACTTGAAGAATCACAAGATAAAGTTGAGATAGTAGTAACTGGATCTGCACGGGTACTTGCGGTAGCATATAATAGAAATCCAGATCTCCTTCTAAATAAAATCAACCGGATAAATTTAAGTGCTGGCTCAAGCTCTTCAAAATTTCAAGAATGGAATGTCATGTTAGACCCATTAGCGATAAATGTTCTTCTTAAGTCAAAACTTCCAATAGTTATTTACCCTTGTGCAACAGAGAAAGGCCCTTTCGATAAGGGAATCAATAATACTTATTGGAAATTACACAACATGGATTTTATAAAGGATTTAAATTTGAAACTTCAAAACTATATTAGTTATGCTTACTCGAAATCATGCAGAATTGACTTTTTAAGGGCTATTGATGATACAATTCAAAATTATAAAAAAGATTTATATAATAAATCCCACAGTATTTGGGAAACCGCAGTTTGGGCACAGGTTACAAACAGAAAATTAATAAAAAATAATTTTGGACAATACAGACTTATCCCTGAAAGCCAAATTGGGGAAATGGACAGTGTATTTAAAGAAGTACTTATACCTTGCAACGTAACGGTGGATAAAGATGGTTTGTTTGAATTTGAAAAAACGGGACATAGCAATTTTTTTATTTATGAACGTGGAGACCCAATAAAATATGAGCAATGGATGCAAGATGCTTTAAAAGCATTATATCTTTCATTTTTAAAGCCTTGACCCTTTGATCGGCTCGGGCATAAAGAATAATACAAGTGTTGGGTTTTATAAGCATTATGCGTTAAAATGGTAAGTAGAGAATTAATAAAGAAAATAATGAACAGAGAGCCTTCTGAAAGGTGTGGCTTTTGGTTGGGAAACCCACTTCCTGAGACAATAAAAGTTTATTGTGAAAAACTGGGCAAAAATAGTCTCGAAGACATCCAGAAATTTATGGGTGATGATATCCGCTGGATCACTCCTCAGTATTTCAGTTCTACATACAATCATCCGCTGGAGAAAAAATTACGCCCATGGAAGGAGGCCAATCCTATGGGGCTTGCCAATGGCCCCCTGTCTCATATCGAAACAGTGGAAGAGGTTGAATTGTATGATTGGCCTCAAACCAAATACCTCGATTTCACCGAGACTATAAACGGATTGCGTAATATGGGTGATTATTACCGGTTAAGCGGATTTTGGTCTCCTTTTTTTCATGATTTGACGTACATGCTTGGTACTGAAGATCTTTTAATAAAGATGTACACGCATCCTGAAGTGGTACATGCCATCCTTAATAGGTTGTGTGGATTTTATCTGGATGCTAACGAATTGTTTTACCAACAGGCAGGTAACCTCATCGACGCCCATTTTATGGGTAATGATTTTGGTTCACAAAACGACCTGTTAATAAGTCCTGATCTTTTCGAAGAGTTTTGCTTACCTTGGTTAAGAAAATTTGCTGATCAGGCACATAGGTACGGATACCATAGCGTATTGCATTGTTGTGGCTCAATCTATCGGATTATCATTCACCTTGCTGATGCTGGAATTGATTGTATCCACCCTATCCAGGTATTGGCAACGAACATGAATGCCGAATATCTGGCTGAAAATTTTAAAGGCAAGATGGTATTCATGGGTGGGATCATAATTCCCCCCAATCATTGGACAGATTTTTCATAAACTAAGTAAGATATTTCCGGTATCCCACCCACCAACATTAACCTAACCTGCCTGCGCGGCGAGCGCCCGCCGGAGGCACCTGTTTTCCTCTGCTTCATGCCACCTCCTTTTGTTTGAGGCTCTGGTAGACCTCACCGGGGATTTCATCTTCCAGGCTTTGGTGCCTCCTTTGGTTGTTGTAATACCCGAAATACGTTTGCAGACCTTGGTAACAGGCCAACCCATCGGCAGCCGGGAACAGGTATACATGTTCGTATTTGACACTCCGCCACAACCGTTCGATGAAAATATTGTCAATCGCCCGGCCCTTGCCGTCCATGCTTAGCCGGATGCCGTTTCCGGTCACCCAGTTGCAGAATTCGTGGGCGGTGAACTGACTTCCCTGGTCGGTGTTGAGTATTTCGGGGGTACCGTGTTCCCCGATTGCCGCCTCCAGCGTATCCCGGCACCATCCGGAGGTCATCGTGTTGGACAGTGACCAGCCCACAACATAGCGGCTGTATACATCAATGATGGCGCACAGATACAGGTAACCGCCCTGTACCGGAATATAGGTGATATCCATGGCCCATACCTGATTCACGCGGGTGATATTCAGACCCCGTAACAAATACTTGTATATCCGGTGCCCCTTACCTTTGCCCCGTTTGGATGTGTTCGGCTTCGGGCCCATGGCCGACAGCCCCATGATCCCGTACAACCGCTCGATGCGCTTGGGATTGACCCGGTAGCCCTTGTCCCTGCGCAACCAGGTGGTCATCCGGGGAACGCCTAGCCAGGGGTGCTGCAGGTATTCCTCATCGATCAACCGCATCAACTCCAGGTTCAGCGAGCTTTCCCCGACAGGTTGATAGTAAAAACTGCTCCGGGATACCGATACCAATTCGCACTGGCGGGCTATGCTCAGCCCGTCTGCCTTGCCAACGTGCGCCTTCCGTTGTGCTGGTGTCTCTTTCATGACAAGGCTTTCTTTAAAAAATCAATCTCCATCTTCTGTTGGCCGATCGTCTTCAGGTATTGCTCCTCACGCTCCTGAGCCTCGCTCTTGGCGTCCTTGACCGGACGATCAAAGACCGCAGGGGCCTGCTTCAAAAATTGAGACTTCCACGTCGTGATCTGCGTGGGGTGGATCCCGTGCTTCTGACCCAGCTCCTGGATCGTCACACGCTCCGATAAAGCTTCCAATACTACCTTCGTCTTGAAAGCTGATGTGAACTTTCGCCTACTCATAATACAACAAATTTAATCTAAAAATCTAACTTAAACTGCTGTCCTGTTTTCGTGTCTGCACCGATGTAAAGTGACCCACCATTCTTAAGTTATTTGACCCATCTAAACTTCGGGAATAAAAGCGCCGAAAGAGTTAATATTCCGTATTAACTAAAAAGTAAATACTGTTTAACCGGGCGTGGGTATTACCGGACCAATGCTTCCTTACTGACATTCCGGCGTAAAGTGACCCACCCGTTATTCTTAAGTAAAGTGACCCACCAATGCAGGTTTCCCCGCCGGGGGCTTCCATAGGTTGGCGTACCTTATTCTTACGTAAAGTGACCCACCCCCGTGATATCATCGATGGTTTTGGCAGACGATCCCTTATTTAGCCGTTTCATTAAACGCGATAAACAAAGGATTGTACGCCCATGAGCAGGAAACCATTAGCAATGAGCAGAATCAGACAGGTACTCGGTCTGTACCAGAACAATAGGACCATCCGGGAGATTGCGCGTATCACGGGCATCAGCCGCAACTCGGTGCGCAAGTACATCCGCGAGTACGGGGAATGTGAAGATATCACGGCCATTGACGATACGGCGCTGGGCAGCATCGTCCATCCCGCCGAGGCGGGGTCATTCAACAGTGAGCGGCACGTGGCGCTGGTGGAGCACTTCGGGAAAGAGAAAAGCCATCTGGTGAAACGGCGCGGCAACAAGCAGGTGATCTGGGAGGAATACCGCCTGGCACACCCCGACGGCTACAGCTATAGCCAGTACTGCCTGCTGTGGCGGCAGTACCTGAAGGGGATGGAGATCTCCCTTCCGCAGCATTACGGTCCCGGGGAGGTGGCCGAGATCGACTTTGCGGGCAGCAAACTGGGTTACGTGGACACGGAAACCGGCGAGGTGGTGGACTGTGATATCTTCCTTGGGGTGTATCCGCCCTATGAACTACATGTTTGATTCCTGGAGTTTTCTTTTATAATTCTGCGGATAGAGGTCTTTCAGGTTCTTGTGGTTTATGGCCATGATGTTTTCCAGCGTGTATTTCAGCCACTGGAAGGGATTCGCTTCGTGTTTTTTGCAGATGGCGAAGAATGAATAGATCATGGCGGCGCGTTGTGCCGCTTCATGGCTGCCGGCGAAGAGGTAGTTCTTCCGGCCGAGGGCAACAGGTCTTATTGCATTCTCGCATAGGTTATTGTCTATCTGCAGGTTCCCGTCATACAGGTAAGCCGATAGCGCATCCCACCTGGCATAGGCATAAGCCATGGCCTTGCCGATCTGGCTTTTGGGCAGGGTGGATTTTATTTCTTTAAAGATCCATTTACCCAATTCGTTGATTACCGGCAGCGAGTCGGTTAACCGGAGTTCCTTGATCTGATCGGCAGCCAACTTTTCCTCCCGGGCCTGTCTTTCTACGGCATACAGTTGCTGTATCATAAGAAGCGCTTTCTCTGCTCTGGGCCTGTCATTATCCAGAGCACGCTCAAACTCACGCCGCGCATGTGCCCAGCAGGCCAGGTGCGTGACATCCTTTTTGCGGCCATATTTCTCATAGACGGCATACCCATCGGTTTGCAGATAACCTTTGAAGGTATCCAGCAGCTTCTTTGCGGCCACCTGTCCGCGCGTGGGCTGGTAGTCAAACAATACCGTCCCGTCCAATGGGGCATGGTATACCCAATAATATCCTTGGTGGGCGGCGCCTTTCTTATCGCTGTCCAATACTTTTATCGGGGTCTCGTCAACCTGTAAATATCCTTTTGATTTCGTGTCGAAGATGAGCTGTTCGTACAGCGGGTGCAGTTTGATCAGTGCCTCCTTTGTCCAGCCTTCGATGGTCGAGGAAGGTATCCGGATGTTTTCCCGGGTGAAGATCTGTTTCTGGCGGTACAATGGCAGGTGGTCCATGTATTTTCCGGTCAGGATCATCGCCAGCAGGCCGGCTCCCGGTATCCCTTTGTCGATGACCCGCTCAGGGAGCTCACCGATCCGTACACCGTCGCCGTTTTTAGCAGCATATTTATAACGGATATAGCGTTTGATATAGAACTTTGCCGGCTCGCATTCAAGTTCTTCGGTCACCTCTTTCCCGATGCACACCATATCCGATAGGTCGCCTTCGGGGTGGATCTCGATCTCTTGGACAGGAAGGTGTTCCGGCAGTTTTGCACGCCCTTTGTGGTTTGGACGTTTACGGATATATTCGATCTTTTCCTTTACTTCTTCCTGCTGCTGTTCCACTTCAGAGGGTGCAGCATCGAAAGGCAGGCTCATCTGGGCCGGGTCGCCTTCAAAGCGTTCGCGGCTCTGGCCGAACTGCATGCGCTGCAGCATTTCTACACGGGCCCTGAGCTGGTCACGTTCCCGGGTGAGGGAATCGATCTTTTCATCCTTGTGGGCGGAGTCCTGCGTTAGGGAATCGACCATCCGTTGCTGCTCGGCAAGAGCCCGGTCACGGCTGGAAATAACCTTTAAAAGGTCTTCTTTTGACAGGTTTTCCAGTGCCGCTTGCATGGCATAAAAATACAGATAACCGGCGGGGTTTGCAAGTGAAAAACAATGTTTACAGCTATTTCATACCACTTTTTTAAGTGAGAACCGGTGCCGCCTGCGGCTCTTCTCCACAACGATCCCCTCAACCATCAGCACCAGTTCGCTCCAGTCGATCTCACCGTGCTTTCCACTGCTTTGCGGTAGCGGAAAGGTGCCGCCCTCCAGCCTTTTGTAATACAGCACAAACCCGCCGTGCTCCCAGTGCAGCAGTTTCATGTGGGTGCGCCGACGGTTCAGAAAGACGAACACATCCCCGCCTGTGGCCCCACGGCCTAAACCGGTGGACACCAGCCCGCAGAGCCCGTCAAATGATTTACGCATGTCACAATGGCCACCGTACAGGTAATAACGGTGCGAGGAACCCAAACTGAACATCAGCCAAGGGCAATCAGCCTGGACAATAATCCCAGGTCGGCAGACGGGACTTCCAGCCGTACGCCGTTGGGATAAATAACGGATAAAACAGCATGGCCCGATGGCCCCGAGGAGCCCATCGGGATAAAACGGCCTCCTCCGTCCGATTGGTCTTCTTTAAACCGGGCAATCCAGTAACCAAACTTGGAAAGGGTGACACCATGCTGCTGGCAGAATTCATTCCGGGTCAATCCGCTCTCGCGCCACTGGCGGACAAGGGTGAACATGTAGTCTCTACGCTCTTTCATAATCATATTATTTTGGGCGTAAAGCTACGGGCACTCAGTTAATCAGGAAATATGTACTTGGTAGGGCGGATACCTTGGGGTGATGGTCTTCTCCGGGCTTGTGTTCTGCCGGGCGGTGCTGACCCAGCAGTTTCCCGAAGTAGCCGCTTGCATCGGCCGGATGCTGGCCGCATTCGGCGGTGTGCCCACGGGCTATATCATCTGCGACAACATGGCCACGCTGGTCAAAAAAGCCGGCCGGGAGGAACCCGTGCTCACGGATGCCTGCGAGCAGATGGCCGAACATTACGGTACATGCTTTTCCCCCACGCGCCCGTACGAGCCCAAGGACAAGCCGTATATCGAACGCAGCGTATCGATCGCCTACGACCGCATCTACACGCCGCTGCGCCACCGGGCCTTCCGCAGCCTTGCCGAACTCAATGCGGCCATCACCGCACAGGTGGAAAAGCTCAACGCCAGGCCGTTCCGTAAGTCGCCCCTGAGCCGCAGGCAGCTGTTCACCGAACACGAACGGCCATTGCTCAGACCGATGCCCGCTTCCCTGTTCACCCCGCGCCTGCTGCGCATGGCAACGGTGGGAAAGAACAACCATGTGTACATCATCCACGAGACCAGCAAAGTGATGTACCATTACAGCGTGCCCTGGCAGTACATCGGCCAGCGCGTGCGGATCTATTACGATCCTAATACGGTTGAGGTCTACCTGGATGACCTGACGCGCCAGCGCATAGCCGTGCACCGCAGGGAGGGCACGGCGATCTATACCACGGTCGGGGAACACGTCCCACCGTCGCACCGGGCCATCGTGGCCCAAAGGGGATGGACCAACGACTATTTCTACCGGATAGCCGATGCCATCGGCCCCTGCACACGGCTGGCCATCGAGCGTATCATCGCCCGGTACCCGAACCGCACGCAGGCCTACCGCACCTGCATCGCCCTGGTCAAGCTCAACCAGAAGGATGGTTTCTCGGGCCGGTTGGAAGCGGCGTGCAGGCGGCTGGAATACGTGGAAAAGCCCTCGCTGAATATGGTGAAGAACATATTGGCCAAAGGGCTGGACAGGGCACCGGCCGACCTGTTCTCAGAGCAGGGGGACAAACCCGTCCAGCCCCCGCACGGCAATATCAGGGGGAAGGATGCCTACCGGTGACCACATCGGAGACGGCCGTGCCTCCGGCGGGCGCTCGCCGCGCGGGCAGGTTATGGTTGATGGCCCGGGGTGGCGGCATTTTATTGATAAATGGCACCGGTAAATAATCAATGGATTACATGTTAAACAATAAAACAGCAATGCAATGAACAATGAAGCAACTTTACAGCAGCTCAGGGAGCTGAAACTGCGCGGCATGGCCGCCGCCTACCAGCAGCAGCTGGAACTGCCCGTGGACAGGCAATTGGAAGCCCATGAACTGATGGCCCACCTCGCACAGAGTGAAGCATTGAACCGCAAGAGCGAACGGGCGGCCAGCTACCTAAGAATGGCCGGACTGCGGCTGAACGCACAGCCCGAAAGCGTGATCTGCTCGCAGGAACGGAACTTCAGCAAACAGCAGCTGGCAACGCTGCTGGAGGGAACCTACATCCGCCAGGCACAGCCCGTGCTGATCAGCGGTCCGGCTGGAGCCGGAAAATCGCATCTGGCCTGCGCATTGGGTTACCAGGCATGTTCACAGGGTTACAAAACCCTTTACATGAACATGAACAAACTCATCGAGAAAATAACCATGGCGAAACTGGAAGGCACCTACCTCAATCTGCTGGCCAAAATGGAACGCATACCGCTGATCATCCTGGACGACTTCGGCCTGCAGGTGATGCCGACCGAAGTCAAGCTCGCCCTGCTGCAGATTATGGAAGACCGCTATGAGCGTAAGTCAATCATCGTGGCCAGCCAGATGCCCGTGGGAAGCTACCACGATTACCTGAACGACCCCGCCGTGGCCGACGCATTCCTTGACAGACTGACAGCAAATGCACACCGTATCGAGCTGAAAGGCGATTCACTCAGAGGAAAAAAATTATAGTTGGCACTATCCGGATATTAGTGTTATTATTGATAATAGAAACCGTTCTTTGATGTCTTCGGGGGGTGGGTCAAATTATAAGAATGGGGGGTCAAATAAATCGGAATAGACATTTCGGGGGGAATTATAGCGGTTTCGGCTTTGAACCGTACTCCGCAGGAGGAAGTGCAATGATAGTAGTAATAGTAATTGCCCATCTTGCCCTTTGAGGCACTTCCTGTGAGCATCCTATTACAATTAGGGTTAGGGCATTTAATAAACCCTCTAAGCGGTAGATTGTCCATAGCCACGATTTTAGGCTTTACAGCCCTCTTTCTCCCATCGAGAATATCCTGTACATCCGCAAACGTCTTTTCGCTGATTAATGGCTCATGTTGTCCTTTGACAAAATATCCCTTTTCCTCTTTGTATATCTGATTGCATCGTATTTGGGTGTATCAGCTGAATTTATAAGCCGCATTAAGAAAAAAAATAAACCGTCTTGACCTAGATCAATTTTTTCTCCATCAATTACCGTCAACTTTGCTTCATAATATTAAGAAGCAAATGAAACATCATCCTATTTTTCAGAACGCCATTACATGGCAAAGAGAATTGATCAACCGGACGGTAGTTGCCCCCATGTCACGCGTGAGCGCTACGACGGACGGCTTGGCTACGGACGAAATGAAAGACTATTATTCCGCATTTGCAATTGGAGGATTTGCAGTTATCATTACCGAGGGTATCTACACTGATGTATACGGTAGCCAGAGTTATAACAACCAACCTGCACTTGTAAACGAAGAGCAAAGCGCTTCTTGGGAAAAGGTAACCCGTGCTGTCCATCAATCTCCCTCCCTTATTTTCGCTCAGTTGATGCACGCAGGTGCTTTATCGCAATATAGTGAGAACACCTTAGCTCCGTCTGCCCTAAAGCCTATTGGCACAAAGATGTCTTCCTACGGTGGCGAGGGGACATTTCCTACCCCTAAAGAAATGGACTCGATGGATATTGAAAGAATGAAACAGGGCTTTATCAATGGAGCTGTAAACGCTTATAAGGCAGGCTTTGACGGCGTAGAAATTCACGGGGCAAATGGTTATTTGTTAGACCAGTTCCTCACACCGGAACTGAACCACAGAAACGACCAATATGGTGGCACTATGCAGAACCGTTTCCGTGTTATTGCTGAAATTATTGCTGGTATAAAGGCTTCCGTGCCACAGAGTTTCATTGTCGGTTTACGGGTTTCAGAGGGGAAAGTAAATGACCTTACCTACCGTTGGAAACATGGTATTGAAACAGCTAAAGAACTGGCAGAAGAAATAAAGGTGAGCAAACCCGATTTTGTTCACGTAGCGGTGCAGACGGGCGAATGGGAACGGGACAGCTTTTTTGGAGACGGAATATCATTGGTATCGGTTATCCGGCAGGCAACGGGCATTCCTGTAATCGCCAACGGTGGTTTCCACAATCTTGATAAAGCAGAAGTTGCCTTGAAGGACAACCACGCAACGCTGATCGCTATCGGAAAAGCAGCCTTAGCAGATCCCCATTGGGTGATGAAAACCATGAACGGACTACCGTTGATTTCTTTTCACCGTGAAATGTTATGGCCGGAGGCAACCCTTAGCTATACCCGTAAAATCGTCAAAGAATTAAATCTTGAAAATAGTTAGAAAGAAAACAATGAAAATGAACAGATTCTTGATAATTGGGACTTTACTTTCAGTATATACATCACAGGAAAAACGCTCACAGAAAGAAACACATCGATAACTTTAAATAAATTAAAAATGAAAATTTCACAGATTAAAATTACGCCGGACGCTTATGAACCATTCCGTCTGGCACAGGGACATCGTGTTGGCGATTTGTTGTTTATTTCGGGACAGACCGCTATTGGCAAGAAAGGAAACCTGATAGGCATAGGTGACTTTGATGCACAGGCAAAAATGGCTTTTGAAAATCTGGACAAGGTATTGAAAGCTGGTGGTTCAAGTTTGAAAAACGTGGTTAAGGTCACTATCATGCTCCGTGACATGAAGAACTTTGAGAAGATTGTCGAATTGAGAGGCAAATACTTTACCCCCCCTTATCCGGCCGATACTATTTTTGAAGTATCCTCATTGTTTTCACCGGATGCATTGATTGAGATTGAAGCCATTGCTGTGGCTGATGCGGCGGCAGATTGGGAAAAGTAATACGAAAATAAAACCAGTCACAGTAAGGAGTGGATAAGTAGTATCTACTCCTTGTTTATTCTGGACATTTATATACAATGAATTATAAATAACCATACATTATCAAGTGATAATAATTGCGTATTTTAGTATTTTCTGATATACTAAGTTTGACATGAGAATAAACTTTACATTTCATAATTATCATTTTTCAATCTGGACGGAAAAGCATTCCCTGGACTATATACTAATTTTTAGACATCTTCCTTATGATACAAAAATATTCAGATAACTTTGATCTGCTCCGATATTTAAGGTCTCAAAAAAATGATGGCCATATAGCGCCTTATTATCTGGCATCAAAAACGTGTCTTGAAGACTTGAAAATCACCAATCCCTTTAAAAACTACTTTTATACTATCGGTCTGTATTATGGTGAAGGAGCTCGCATCAGGATAGGCACTACCGATTATGATTTAACACGAGGAAGCCTGTTGACGATTGGCCCCGGAATGACCTGTCAATGGCTCAATACCAGTTTTCCCTCAAATGACACGTTGTTTTTTTATGATGATATTTTTGTAAATAATTTCAGCAGGTCATTTTTCTATTCCCTCGAATTTTTTTGCCCCGATGAAAAGAGTGTAATGCAACTCTCCGACAGGCAATTCGAGGAAATGCAACAGCTTTTCAGCACACTTCGGGCAATAGCTGATAAGCCCGAAGCAGTATCGGGAATACTATATTCGATCCTGATCATTTCACAGAAATATTTCTGGAACCTGTACCGGGGCAATAAAAAGGAACTCAACGGTAAAGAACATACCGTTGTAAAGTTTAGAGAATTAGTTTCAAAGAATTTCTCGCAGTTTAAAGATGTTGCTTTTTATGCAGAACAGTTGCATATATCCCCAAAATACCTGAGCGAAATATTAGTTGAATACACCGGGCTTTCGGCGAAAAAATGGATTGAGTTCCATATCATGCAGGAGGCAAAGTACCTGTTGAGCTTTTGGAATATGTCTGTCAAGGAAGTGTCTTTTCAACTTGGCTATACAGACTCTTCCCATTTTTCCCGTGCATTCAGAAGCTACGAAGGCCAGCTCCCCACTGAGTTCAAAAATACAATTGAAATACCTGCATAATCGCGGGTTCTACATCAAAAACAGAAAAAACTACATTTTTTGCCGTCATACTTACAGTATTGACGGCCAGGCTCCTTCATATCTTCGTATGGTATTACAGAAAACGTACAATGAAGTTTAGATAAGATGTTCTATCGGGAATGTAAATGCTATCACAAATGCCCGTTTCCAGCATATCAGTATTTCTTTCGTTACGAAAAGATATGACAAATCGCCTACGGAAGAAAATATCCTGAATAGGCTGTCACGTTTTCAGCACTTCATGTGTCAATATATTAAACGGTGGTTGGCTGTAATAATTATCTAAGCACAACCTAACAAAAAAAAGAAATTTGAAGGGAACGATGAAAGAAACAACAATAATAAAACACTTGCTGGCCTGTTTATTTTTCAGCATGTGCTACTTGCACATCGAGGCGCAAGTCCCTGTGGAAATCACTGCAGGGCATTCGAGTTATTATTATCAGCATATGTTTTCCGGTAAAATCATTGCGGAAAAGCCGTTTGGATTTTTTAATACGTCTTCTATTTTGCTTCCTTACGACAAAAAACGCGGGATTGAAGTGATGAGCCAATCGTATCTTACTTACGAAATAAATAAACGCTGGGCAACCGGTTTGGGTTCTATCTATGCACCGGGAAATCGGTTTGTGCCTTCGGCTTTTGTTTGGTATTTCAATAAAAAAAATGACTTATCGTATCTCATTTTTACGAGAATGGATGTTTGGTCTAAACCCAGTCTTGAGCTGTTCGGTTCTGTGGAATATCAAGGCAGCAAAAATCAGGATTTTAATCTTTATGCGCGTTTGCAGCTTCAATATATTACTTCAATGCATTGGAACGGGCACTTAAAGAGCGTGCAATATGCAAGATTGGGAGTGGACAATAATGGTGTACAATATGGTTTAGGTGTAAACTTTGACCAATACGGCCCAAATACTGAACACTACAGCAACTTTGGACTTTTTGTGCGAAGAGTATTCTAACAGAACTTTTAAAATACAATTAAATATGAATATAGATAAACTCAAAACAGAAACACCTCACAATAAGAGCGTAACGGTACTTGGATTGGGTAAGATGGGAGCCGCGATAGCCCATACATTTATCAATCAAGGTTATGATACGGTTGTGTGGAACCGAAATGCTGAAAAATGTAAACCACTAGTTGAAGCAGGTGGAGCGGGTATAGAAATACTTAGTGAGGCAGTTGCTGCCAGTAAACAGGTTGTGATCTGCCTGTTAAACAATACTGCAGTAGATGAAGTGCTTAGACAGCTAACTGGTGAGGTTGCTGGAAAAGTATTCATCAATTTAACGAGCGGTACTCCTGCTCAGGCTCGTGTTTTTGCGGAGTGGGCAGAGAGACATAACGCTTCCTATATCGACGGAAAAATCTTGGCCGACCCAATAGACATCGGAACCGCCAAAGCACAGTTATTATTCAGTGGTAAGCCAACCGTTTTTGATACGCAGTATTCGCTGTTGGAAAAACTAGGTATCATTACTTACTACGGGGAGGACGCAGGAGCCGCGGCTGTAGATTTTTTAGCGCAGGTAGCTATTGGCTATGAATTTTTAATAGGTTTTTTGCATACCCTTCAATTGGTGCATCAGGAAGGAGTGGATTTGGCCGCTTTTGCACATCGGGTTGCGGGCACGCTACAGGGCTATGGCCCGCTGCTGTCCCTAATGGTCAATGAAATTAAGTTGGGTACATACCAGCCCGACTTAGGGCCGCTTCAGGTTCAAGCCGCGATGTTTGATGACCTCATCAATCATCGAAAATCAAAAAATGTGGAAACTCTGCGCATGCAAGAAATCAAAAACCTCATGGACCGTAGAATAGCTGATGGGCATGGAGCGCAGGGATTTTCGAGTTTATTCGAACTACTAGGGAAACAATAGCAATTACCAGCATTGACCACAATATTTAAAGGGGATACAAACAAGATATAACTAGAATAAAAAAGGAAAATGATGAAACAGAGATTTTTTAATACGCACAATGATTATACAGGTCTGATCATTCGACTGACAATCGGTATCGTTATGTTTCCACACGGGGCGCGGGCTATGCTGGGCTGGTTTGGTGGCTTTGGGTTTACCCAAACTTTGGAGGGTTTGCAACAGATGGGACACCCGTGGCTGGTGGGGCTATTAGTTATTTTAATAGAGTTCTTTGCACCCATTTTTATAATAATGGGCTTTGCCTCCCGTTTTTGGGCGATCGCAATGGGAGGTCTTTTTACAGGGATCATTTTATTGGGAGGACATCTCGAGCATGGATTTTTCATGAACTGGTTTGGTGATAAGGAAGGTGAAGGATTCGAATATCACTTACTGATGATTGGCTTATGTCTGGCACTATTCATTCAGGGAAGTGGAAAATATTCACTGGACAATTTGATATCCAAAAAACTCACGGCTTAAATTTAAACAACGATGATCCCGATTCATGAACTTTTATGGTTTGCTTTGGCTGCCTTCCTGATGGTCATCAGCCCGGGGCCGAATATGATTTATCTTATTTCAAGAAGCATTACGCAGGGTAAAACAGCCGGGCTTGTTTCACTAGTTGGCGTTATCTGTGGTTTTTTATTTCATATCGTCCTGGCGGGATTTGGATTGACGGCTATATTACTGGCTGTTCCCTTTGCATACGGGATACTGAAAATTTCGGGCGCTATTTACTTGTTGTATTTGGCGTATAAGGCCATTAAACCCAATGGCAAAACATTTTTTGAAGTGAATGAGCATATTCCGAAAGACAAGCCTCGAAAACTGTTCCTGATGGGCTTTTTAACCAATCTGTTGAATCCTAAAATGGCTGTATTTTACCTGTCTTTTTTCCCTCAATTTATCAAACCGGAATATGGATCTATATTAGGTCAGAGTATGGCATTGGGTATTACACAGATTTCTATCAGCTTCACTATCAATTTTGTTATTGTAATGACCGCTGCAAAAATGGCTTCTTTCCTTACAAGAAATCCACTTTGGGTAAGGACGCAAAAATGGTGTATGGCCAGTGTACTGACTTTTTTAGCCATAAAAATGGTGCTTTCAAAAGCTAAATAATGACAAACAAAAAATAAATATGGAAAACAGAATAGACATACAGCAGCTTGAGCCGGATGCATTCAAGGCAATGTTCGCTCTGGAAAATTACCTGCACAATTCAGGACTTTCTAAAACACATTTCTATCTGATTAAAATTCGTGCTTCGCAAATCAACGGTTGTGCTTTTTGTATCAACATGCACACTTCGGATGCATTAAAGCAGGGTGAAACCGCACAGCGAATTTTCCTGCTCAACGCCTGGAAAGAAACCGGATTATTTACCAAGGAAGAGAAAACAATTTTAGCTATAACCGAGGAAGTAACCTTAATCAGCCAAAACGGGTTAAGCGATGAAACGTACAGACAGGCCGAACAACTTTTTGATGGAAACCAGATTGCACAGATCATAATGGCGGTTGTTACGATAAATGCATGGAATAGGATTGTAATCAGCACCAAGAAAACGGTAGTATAAAAAGAATAATGAACTAAAAATGATACTCAATTATGAAAACAATCCCTAAACCATTCAAAATCCTAGTATCCGTCCTTGTAGTTTCCAATGTCGTGTTGATGATTTGTATCGTCTACCTATATTTAAATAACAGGCCAAACTTTAATGCAGAAAGAATAAATATCAATGATGCTTCGGGAAAAAATCGTGTCGTTATTGCAAACACAGACCATATTCCCGAGCCCATTATTGATGGAAAAACGTATAAAAGAGCTTACGCCCCAGCAGGTCTTATATTCTATGACAAGAACGGCGACGAAAGAGGCGGTCTTGCTATTACCGATAATGAGCAGACTAACTTAAATGCCCTATCATTCGATTACCAGAATGCAGATGCCATTGGAATTCTCGCACAGGATAATAAAAGCGACAATTATTTCAGGGCTGGGCTGGTGATAAATGACAAAGACCTGTCGGGGAAACCCGGACATAATATCAACCGTATCAACCTGATAACGGAAAATGGTAATGCGGCTTTGGTAATGAAGAATAACAATGAAATACCGAGAATTATTCTAAAGGTTGATAGTGTGGGCAACCCGTCCATCGAAATGTTTGACAAAGACGGTAAGCTGAACTGGAAACAATAAACTCAAGCCTTATGAAACAGACATTAAAAACCGTCATCCTTATCATACCCATTCTTATGGCGGTGAATACTTTTGGTCAACATCAAAATCAAGTCAAAATGGAACAGAATAACGGAGAAGAGCGTACTGTTACGGAACATGTCGCCGTCATCGATAAAATCAGCATTCCCAAAAAAGCTATCGCGGAGTATTCCCAAAAATCGCTTTTCATCAGAAATACACTTCGGCAGCAGCCCGGCTTTGTAAAATATGAAATCTTTCAACAGACAGGCGATAGTGGAGACCTTCGGGTTATTACGGTTGCCACTTGGGCAGACCGACAGCGGATGGACGATGCCAGAGTGGTCATACGGGAGGCAATGCAAAAAGCAGGGATTAAAATGCCCGCCTTTTTAGAACAACATGGTATTACGATGGAAAGGGGGATTTATCAGATGGTCGAGGAGTAAGTCTTATAGATTTATAGCAGACTTGATAATTATAGAAAGTATAAAACAGGACAGGAAATCAGCACAAACAGAAGTTTAATGCATATTAATAATGACTAAGAAATGATAACAAAGGACGAAATTTTAAATCTAGAGAACACACTTTACGAAGCCATCAAAAATAGGGATACGGAAGTACTCGACAACCTATTGCATGCTGATTTGCTTTTTATAATTCCCAATGGTCAGACGATAACCAAAGAAATGGATCTGCAGACCTATCGTGAAGGGAATTTAAAAGTCGAGGAACTCATTCCCAAAGTAGAAGAACTGAATATCATAGCTGATCTGGCTGTCATTACTTTGCAGATGGAATTAAAAGGAAATTATAAGAATGAGCCTTTTGAAGCTAATTATAGATATATCCGTTTTTGGAAAAAGTTTCCTGAAGGTATAAAAGTAGTTGGTGGAAGCGGAATGGCTATTTAATTAAAAGCCGATAAAACAGTTAGAACTGGAATCGGCAAAATAGTGAATTTATAATAGAGATACGTTTATGTTTCTATTTGCACTTTAGATGAATAAGATGAAAGAAAAGTTCCTCATAACCTTGATAATTACCTCAATCAGCTGGCAGTTTTGTACAGCCCAAATTAATTCCATCAATGAATACAACCGTATTGAATTAAATGGTGTCAGGCACAGCGTATTTATTAAAGGGGAAAATGCCCTGAACCCTGTTTTGCTCATATTGCACGGTGGCCCTGGGTTTTCTGATTTTTATTTTTGGCAAACACACAATAAGGAACTGGAACAGCGCTTCACGGTGGTTACATACGACCAAAGGGGAACGGGTTTATCCTACAACGATACCCTGCCTCCCGGAAGCATCACTATTGAACAGCTGGAAGATGATGCGCTAAGTTTAATACATATTCTTAAAGAGCGTTTTAAGAAAGAGAAAATATATTTGGTTGGTTATTCTTTTGGTTCTATTATGGCATGCATCTGATTCAAAAGTATCCATCGCTATTTCAGGCTTATATTGGCGTGGGACAGGTTACCAGTATGTATTTGAATGAAAAGGTTTCGCTCGATTATTCAATTCAACAGGCCAGGTTAAAAAAAGACAGCGTAGCAATGGCTCAATTGCAAAAACTCCGTAAGCATTACCCGTCCCGCTCAAAAAATGAAATATCACACCTGTATTTATCAAGAAAATGGCTCCGGCACTTTCATGGTGATTTTTGTGAAGGTACCAATGTTGGCCAGCTCTATAAAAATATGGATTCCTTTGCCACGCGATATTACAAAGATAGCCTGATAGCTAAGGGACAAGCCTTCACAATGAATGCCATGTGGGATGAAGTAATGCAGGTAGATTTATTTAAAACGGTTCGGGAAGTAAAAGTCCCCGTTTACTTTATCGCAGGGCGGTGTGACTATAATACCCCCTCCACACTTGCTTATAAATTTTTCAGGAAACTAAAAGCGCCTCAAAAACAATTCATCTGGTTTGAAAACTCAGGGCATTATGCAGCTTTTGTAGAACCGGAAAAATTTAATAGGATTATGGTGCAGGAAGTTCTGGCCGATAAAGGAACATAAAGCCTGAAATTTGCTAATATCAAAAATAGAATAAAAAGATGGAGAAACATTATAATAAGTTATTGACCTATGCCTACAATATTGTCGGTTCTTATGAAGATGCGAAAGATCTGGTACAGGATGTACTGGAAAAATACATTACATTGGATAAATCGAGCATCCGCCACGAATCCAACTTTCTGATTAAAAGCACGATTAATCATGCCATAAATTTTAAAACCCGCCAAAGTAAAAAAGAAGTTTTCGGCGAATGGCTCCCCGAACCTGTTTCTTTTGAAAATGCCGATGCAAAACTTATTAGGGACGAAACGGCAAGCTATACCATGCTCGTGCTGTTCGAGTACCTGAACCCAAAAGAAAGAGCGGCCTACATTTTGAAAGAGGGCTTCGATTATTCGCATGCAGAGATAGCCGAACTGCTTGAAATAAGCACCGAAAATTCACGTCAGCTATTAAGCAGGGCCAACAAACAATTGAAAGACAGTAAATACTCAAGTTATAGCCCACATTTGGGTCACTCATTTGAGACTGTAGGCAGGTACCAGAAAGCGTTGGCTCAGGCTGACATCGTGGAATTGCAGAACTTATTGGTAGACGACATAAAACTCAGTGCCGACGGAGGTACGAAGGTGCAGGTAGTGAGCGGTTCGGAAATAGGGAAAACAGCCACGGCCACTTTATTGGTTTATGTACAGCAGCATTTTCTGATGGGAAAAACATATACCTTTCAATTTTTCAATCATCAACCTGCTATCTGCTTTTGGGAGCATGAAAAGCTCCATAACTGTCATATACTCCAATTAAGTGAAGATGGATTGATCCAGGAAATATATTCCATTGTAGACCCGGATAAGCTAAAAAATATTACCAAGCTGTCACATATTTAGTACTCAAATGGTCTTCCATAGAAATAGTAAAAAAGATGAAGACATTATTGAGAATTGACAGTAGCTTACGTTTAAAAAACTCCTATTCCCGCAATGCGGGAGACAATTTTGTACGGGCATGGAAAGAACTGAATCCGGAAGGGAGCATCAGTATACGGGAAGTAGGCACCTCCCACATTCCTCATCTTGAGCAGGAAGTACTTGAGAAATTTTATACTACCGGGGATACTTCAGACCGCCTAAAATTGTCTGACCAGTTGATAGCAGAACTATTCGGGTGTGATGAAATCCTTATCACAGTGCCTATGTATAATTTTGGCATACCCTCTTCGCTGAAAGCGTATTTCGACCTTGTGCTGCGGACAGGTAAAACTTTCAGATACGACGGGGAAAAGGCAATCGGATTGCTTAAGAATAAAAAAGCATACGTTCTCTCCGCTATGGGGGAACTGGATTCAGCTTTGCCCAATCTAGTGGAAATGCATCTGCAGCAGATATTGAACTTTATTGGCATTAGGGAAATTTACTATTATTCATTGGACGGAACGGATGATAAAGAATCTGTCAAACAACAACTAAACCATCAAAAAGAATTATTTACGAACATCTTAAACAAATAAAAATGGAACAGGCAGAAAAAGCAATCGAAGCATTTGTAAAAGCTGGCGACAATCGTGATGTAGCAGCATTGGAAAGTATCTTACATCCCGGCTTTCAGAATATACAGGACGGGTTTTTCGATGAGAACGGGATTTTTGTATTCTCGAAATCTGACTATATCGAACTCATCCGTACCAAGCGATTCGGAGGAAGCCCAAGGAGCTTGGTGATAAACAACATAAAGCAATCAGACCATATGGCTATTGCACACACGACGTTGGAAAGTGAGTTTCTTATCTTTCATTCATTGATAATATGTATTCGGGATAATGAGCATTGGAAAATAATAAATAACACACCCACAATCCATATGAAGTAGTTTTCAGTGATGGCTGAATTTTATTCAGCCATCTTAAATCATCTTGAAGAATAATTTTTTTAATGCCTTATTTCTGCATTCTAAACAATTATTCTCCAACCAATAGGGAACCGTCTAAAATTATGCTAATGGGTTAACAAATACTAACGTAAGAGCGGAGCGGCACGCTCCGGTCGGAACTCAATAGGAGAATAAATGCGAGTAAATGGATAAATTTTACAATGATAAAGTTACACAAACTGGAAACAGTCATCAATGACTTCGAGATTGAAGCCGATTGTTCCATACAACGGATAGAAACCGTTATACACCATATTCTTGAATGCCTGTCCGAAATGAAAGGGTACTGCTCCAATTCCTGTCCAAACTGCATAAGCTGTTCCGATAGGCAACGCTTGTGTGGCTTTTATAAGTAGCCCCATACTTATACATAATGCCACTAAGAAGCCCCCATACCATAGATACATTTCATTTCCAGTTGTTTCTTTTGCTTTTCCTAAACAAAAAGCAAAGACTACTTCAAATAGTCCTGCTACAATTAAAATAATCCAATTCATTTTTTTATGTTTCCATTATTTTGAGTTAAATCTTTTATCCTTTCACTTGGCAAATTTCTTTGTACCCGCCACGCAAAGGATTACGCCGATTGTAACGGCTAACATCCCAATGCTTACTTTCTCGTGAAGTAAATAAGCGGATAAAGCCAAACCAAAAAACGGCTGTAATAACTGTAATTGCCCTACGGTTGCTGTTCCGCCCTGCGCCAAGCCATTATACCAAAAAATGAAAGCAATAAACATACTGAACAGCGATACATAAGCCAAGCTAATCCACGCTCCGGTACTAATTCCCTCAAACGATGTCGGCACATAGATAAATGAAAGCAATAGCATTACAGGCAATGACAATACCAATGCCCAAGAGATGACCTGCCAACCACCTAATGTTTTGGTGAGTTTTGCCCCCTCTGCATAACCTAATCCGCAAAGAATGACTGCCCCAAGCATTAAAATATCGCCCATAGGCGAAGCTGTAAGACCTTGCGCCACTGCATAACCTATTACCAAAAGACTGCCTATAATAGAGAAAATCCAAAATATGGGTCGTGGGCGTTCGCCACCACGAATGATGCCGAAAATAGCCGTTGCCACAGGCAATATACCTATAAAGACAATAGAATGAGCCGAAGTAACATATTGTAATGCCAATGCACTCAATAAAGGAAAGCCAACTACCACACCAAGAGCAACAATAGCCAATGGGAAGATTTGTTTTCGATTAGGACGTTTTTCTTTGAAAACCAACAAAGCAATAAGGGCAAGTATTCCCGCAATAGAAGCTCTGGCGACTGTTAAGAACAGTGGATTAAATTCTAAAACGGCTACCCTTGTTGCAGGCAAAGACCCGCTAAACAATACCACGCCTATAAAGCCATTTAACCAACCCTGTGTTGTATCTCCTTTTACTTTACTCATACTCAACTCTGACATTGTATCCTATTTTGGTGCAAAATTCGGCAAATAATACGAATAAACACAGTCACAGTTTTTGATATTCCAATAGACACAGTTAAATTTGTATTATGAAAAAGGATTTTCTATACAATGAGATTGCAGGGAACATTGCCGACAAAATCAAAACAGGTGTGTTGAAAACTGGGGAACGTTTACCGTCTGTAAGAATGTTGAGCAAGGAACACGGAATAAGTGTCAATACCGCTAAAAGGGTTTTTCTCGAACTCGAAGCCCAATCATTAGTACAATCAAAACCACAATCGGGTTATTTTGTAAGTCCGTTAAATTATTTGAAACTTCCACTACCCGAAGCAAGCAAACCTCTACCTGTGGCTAATAACACTGAACCTAAAGAATTGATAAGTGGCGTTTATTCCACAATGGGACGTAGTGATTTAACGCTTTTTTCTATTGGCGTTCCCTCTGGTAACCTTTTACCATTGGCAAAGCTGAAAAAAGAAATTGTGCTTGCCACAAGGGAACTGAAAGAGGGCGGAACGGAATACGAACCTTTACAGGGTAATGTGAAACTCCGCAGAATGGTATCAGTCCGTTCATTGGCTTGGGAAGGGCATTTAAAAGAATGTGATGTGGTAACGACTAATGGTTGTATGAACGCTTTGGCACTGTGCCTTATGGCATTAACCAAACCGGGCGACACCATAGCTTTGGAAAGCCCCTGTTATCCGGGCATTCTGCAACTTGCTGTTAGTTTAGGATTGAAAGTATTGGAAGTGGCTACCCACCCCGTTAGCGGAATAGATATTGATGCACTGAAAAAATTGTTACCTAAAATAAACGTTTGCCTTTTAGTTCCTAACTTCAATACCCCTTTGGGATATTGTACGCCTGATGAAAGCAAAAAAGAAATCGTATCGCTTTTGGCAAAGTATAATATTCCGTTAATTGAAGATGATACTTACGGTGATATTCATTTTGGTGCTGAACGTCCGAAATGCTGTAAGTCTTTTGATATGGACGGAAATGTTTTGTGGTGTGGCTCCGTATCAAAAACACTTGCACCGGGCTATCGTGTTGGTTGGATTGCTCCGGGCAAGTATAAAGACCAGATACTAAAATTGAAACTCATACATTCTTTATCCGCTACTGCTTTAATTCACGAAGCTGTTGGCAATTTCCTAATGACTGGCAGGTATGAAAATCATCTTCGGCATTTTCGTAAAACATTGCAGGAAAATTATCAGCACTACGCCCTTGCCATTGCAGAACATTTCCCTCACAGAACTAAAATAAGCCGACCACAGGGCGGACTTGCTTTGTGGGTAGAATTTCCGAAAGAAATTGATACAACAGAACTATATAATTATGCCCTAAAAAAGCATATAAGCATTGCACCGGGCAGAATGTTTACCCTGCAAAACCAATTTCATAACTGCATGCGTCTTTGCATAGGTTTGCCGTGGACTGACGATTTAGGTCTAAAACTAAAAGAGCTTGGAAACCTTGCTAAGATGCTTGGATGATATATAATAAACCGTATCAGTAGGTTTTTAAACAATTTCTTATTTTACTCCTGCTGTATCAAATGTTGTAAATCGGGGTCATTTTTTAATACGTTCCATTTCGCTTTCGACAATCTGCAAAACATCCGCTTTTATCTGCCTGTAATTGGCTTCCATTACCTGTTTCATATTATCGTTGCCGTTTTCATCAGTAAAGGATAATATCTGCGGTACCTTTTTGTACGCTTTAGTTTCTCTATATTCAAATTGTGCTCATATAGACAGTCTTTTAAATTGGTTCAATGATCATAAATCTTCCAAAAAAGAGTTCGAGTTCTGTACCAACGGGTTCACAAAAGCCACTCAAGTGAGTGGCTTTTGTCGTTTTAGCTGGGATGAGAACAGAAGCGCAATCGCAGCGTCAAGCAGCTGTCATTTTTCCGGATTAGCATTGCTATCGATCAATTTGGCTTCCAGCGCGCGTGTCTACGCCTCGGTGTCGCCTTTCACGGCAAAGAAGTCATCAAGCCCCAAATGTCCGTCAATCGTCTTTTTCTATTTTTGTAAGCAGATAACTGAAATTAAATATCAATGCATCCATTCAGAAAGCATTTGGAAAAATTCATCAAAGTTGATGACAAGCTGTTTGATGAAATCATTAGCTATTTCAAAATAGAGGTCGTTAAGAAAAAAGAAAATCTTTTGGAAGAAGGACAATTGTGCAGACACCACTATTTTGTTTTGGAAGGACTGCTCCGCAAGTTTTATATAAACGAAAAAGGCACGGAACAAACCACAGAGTTTGCCATAGAAACCTGGTGGATTACCGACAATATAGCTTATGAACATAAATTACCTACGGAATTTTATATACAAGCTGTAGAAAAATCACGGATACTTTATATTTCACAGGATAACCAGGAAAAATTAATGAAAGCATTTCCCGAAATGGAACGCTATTTTCGTTTCGTTTATCAAAGGGCTTATGCTGCAGCACAAATGCGTATCAAATATCTCTTTTCGCTTTCGAAAGAAGAATTTTATTTTGAATTGCTTCGCAAGCATCCTGAATTTGTACAGCGTGTACCCCAATATCTCATCGCTTCTTTCTTGGGTTTCACGCCCGAATATTTAAGTGAAATCCGTAGGAGGATTGTTTCTTAAAGCAGTTTAAGTTTTTTCGCTTTAGCGTTTTTCAACTTTGCATTGAACAATTTTAAAAAAATAATAAAATGCAAAAACGAGTAAACATCAATTCGGCAGATCCCAATGCTTTAAAAGCAATGATGGGCTTGGAAACGTATCTTTCCCATATTTCTATTTCCAAAACACTAAAAGAACTCATCAAAATTCGGGCATCGCAAATCAACCGCTGTGCTTACTGCATTGATATGCATACCAAAGATGCCTTGAAAAATGGCGAAACCAATCAACGTATTTTTCTACTCAATGCGTGGAAAGAAGCAACCGAAATTTTTACGCATGAAGAAAGAGCCGTGCTGGCAATAACCGAAGAAATGACCCTAATTCGACAAAAAGGATTGACCGATGAAACATACAAAAATGCCTTGCAGTTTTTTAGCGAAAACCAAATTGCTGAAATCATTATGGCGGTCATTACCATCAATGCGTGGAATAGGATTGCCATCAGCGGACTTTTCCAACCCGGACAGGCATTCGCTTGAAAAAGAAGTATAAAACCAAATCACAGGATTAAACCCCTGTGATTTTTTTCCGGTGCAGTTTTCCCCATTCGGTTAAAGCAAGCATTACTTCCTGTAAAGTGTCGACGTGTTTGGTAATTTCGTATTTCACAGTTGGCGGAAAGGTATCGTAAACGGTTCGTTTTACCAAAAAGTTCGTTTCCAAATCTTTCAATTCTTTGGACAACATTTTATCACTGATCCCTTCTACCTCTCTGGCAATTTGCCGGAAACGCTTTGCTCCGCCCTTCAACGCCAACAATATCGGCAACTTCCAGCTTCCAGGGCTTACGGGAATGCAAAACTATTCTTGATTTGGATGGGTCAGTATCTTGCGGAAAAGCTTATCAAAGATGATTTTAAAAACATCACGGTAAATACCTTACATCCTGGAGCAGTAGCGACTGATTTCGGGGTGAACAGCAATTTGGGCGGCTTGTTGAATTTTTTTGGCAAACTAGCATGCCCATTTTTCAAAACACCGGAACAGGGAGCGGAAACCACTATATACCTAGCTACATCAGAAGATGTAAAATCAATAAGCGGAAAATATTTTGAAAACAAGAAAATAAAAACCGCCTCTCAAAGATATTACAGCAAACCGAACCAACAGCTTGTCTGGGATTATTGTCAAAAAAGAATTAACACCATTAACTCAAAAACGAATGTGGACGAAAGAAAATATGCCTGATTTAACCGGGAAAACAGCAGTTGTAACCGGAGGGAATACCGGTATCGGTTACGAAACCGTAAAGGCGCTTTACGAAAAAGGTGCAAATGTTACGCTCGCTGCCAGAGACGAAAAGAAAGCCATAGCAGCGGTTGAAAAAATCAAATTTGAAACCAAAGGAGCAGCAAATTTAAAAATCGGTATTCTTAATTTAGCGAACCTTGCTCAGATAAAAGCCTTCGTAGGCCAATTTAAAACCAGGTATGCCCAACTTGATATTTTAATCAACAATGCTGGAGTGATGATACCGCCGGCATCCACCACTGATGACGGATTTGAGTTACAATTTGGGGTAAACTTTTTAGGGCATTTTGCATTGACCGGACATTTATTCCCTTTATTAAAAAACTCGTCAAATGCAAGAATAGTAACGCTTTCCAGCGGTGCGGCAACCTTAACCGATGGCATTGATTTTGAAAACCTGAAATTAGAAAAACCTTACAATGAATGGCAGTCGTATGCGGTCAGCAAGCTGGCCGATATTCTGTTTACTTATGAACTGGACAGAAAAATAAAAGTAGCAGGTCTGAATGTACTTTCCGTAGCAGCACATCCCGGCGTTACAAGAACCGATTTACAACGCCATATTCCCGGAGAACAATTGGAAGGAATGTTCTCAGAATTTGACGAAGTGATGGAACCTTGGCAGGGAGCATTGCCCTCGCTTTTTGCCGCTACAGACACGTCCGTAAATGGAGGGGAATTTTTCGGGCCTAATGGAGAAAAAGAACACGCCGGTTACCCCGCCCCATCCAAACATAGTACTCCGGCTATGAATAGTTTGGAGCTGGCCGATAAGCTGTGGAAATATGCAGAGCAAAAAACTCAAACAAAATTTGATCTCTAAGACAGACTATTCCGTAACGCATACATCAGCGTTGGATTTACCTTCGAAGTTCGACGTGGTGTGCCATTTTGCGCTACATATCCTCGGTTCACGTAGTTCCTCCTATAACGAACGAATAAAGAATACGCTACAAACCATGAACCGAGAATTAATTTGTATTTTTGGGATTACCTGTACGCTGCAAGCGTAATTAATTGTTACCACATGTCTATAACAAAAGAATCTGAATTGATAGGAATGCAAAACGCAAGTAATGTTGTTGCATATGCCTTGAAGCAAATGATAAACTATGCTCAACCGGGAATGACCACAAAGGAATTGGATGAATATGGAGCAAGGATTTTGTCGGATTTCGGGGCAAAATCTGCGCCTTATTTGACCTACGGATTTCCCGGTTGGAACTGCATAAGTGTTGACAATGAGTTTTGTCACGGAGTGCCTTCCGAAAAGCGGCTACTAAAACAAGGCAACTTGATTAATATTGATGTTTCTGCCGAGGTTAATGGATATTGGGCAGACAATGGCGCTTCATTTGTTCTTGGAAAAGATATTAATGGACACCAAAAATTGGTTGACGCGTCAAAGGAAGTTTTACGAAAAGCAATCAATCATATAAAAGGTGGGGTAAAAATAGCGGACATGGGGCATGTAATGGAAACTGAAGCTAAAAAAAGAGGCTTCAGGGTTATCAAAAATCTTGGCGGGCACGGTATCGGTAGAAGTTTGCACGAACAACCCGATGAGATCATGAATTTTAAAAACAGGCTTGACCCGAGAAGATTTAAGAAAAATTCCGTTGTTGCCATTGAAACGTTCATTTCTACCCGTTCGTCTTACGCTACAACACTGAACGACGGGTGGACGATGGTTGGCGATAGGGGTGGTTATATGGCTCAACATGAGCATACGATTATCGTAACCGATGGAAAGCCTATTATACTCACCGAGGCAAATGAAATTCTAAACTAATCCCTTTTATCAATTTCTTGGAAATGCCAGACGATAATTGTCTCAAATCCTCCGAAAAATAGTTCGAGTTTTATACTAGCAGGTTCACAAAATCACTACAAAAAACAACTTCCTACATCCGTATAGAATTTTTATGTTATGCTCGACTTAGTTATCGAATCGCGTACAGCGGCAATAAGTGCCGAGATGAAGGTGAAACGCATACTTCCATTCCGGCAACGCCGGATGATCGGCCCTTTTATATTCATGGACCATGCAGGTCCCATCGAAAATCTTCCGGCGGCCCCGTCAAATTTGGATGTGCTTCCGCATCCCCATATCGGCCTATCGACCGTAAGCTATCTGTTTGGTGGCGAAGTAACCCATCGCGACAGTTTAGGTGTGGAGCAGATCATCCTCCCGGGCGAGGTCAACTGGATGACGGCAGGGAGCGGCATTGCCCACTCAGAACGGTTCGAAAACCCATCATCACTGGCGGGCGGACTGGAAATGATACAGACCTGGGTGGCCCTTCCGGAACGCGACGAGGAAGCGGCGCCTTCTTTTACCAATTATAAACCGGCGCAGTTGCCGATCTTTACCGATAAGGGTGTCTGGATGCGGCTCATCGCAGGCAACGCCTACGGATTGCAGAGTAACGTACAAACAAACTCCCCGTTATTTTACCTCCATGTGGTGTTGCAGAAAGAAGCGGTCTTCGGTCTCCCCAAAGAACATGCTGAGCGCGGCTTTTATATCGTCAAAGGAGCCGTGGAAATAGCGGGAACCACCTATGGCGAAGGAATCATGCTGGTCTTCACCAAAGGTGTCGACCCACGTATTGTAGCCAAAGAAGAAACCACATTGATGCTCCTCGGCGGCGAGCCCCTGGGCGAACGCTTTATCTGGTGGAACTTCGTTTCCTCCCGGAGAGAACGTATTGAACAAGCAAAGGAAGATTGGAAACAAGGCCGATTTATTTTGCCGCCTACCGACAATGACGAATTTATCCTATTGCCGGCTGATAAATCAAGGCCATCGGACGCTCCCCCGGGGCCTGAGCCACTTTCGTGAGCTTTTTTGAAGCGATGGTTGCCTACTGAAATTCTTCTTCCGCCAACACCTTATTGACCATGGCCCCTGTAAAATTACCTGCCGCAACCGCATTGGCAACCGAACGCAGGGGGCTCGTATTGTCGCCACATGCATATACGCCTCCAACCGTAGTATGCTGAAAATGGTCCACTTTAATATGCCCCTGTTCGGTAAGTTCACAGCCAAGTGAAACAGCGATATCCGAGTGCTGGGTAAACGGAATGGCGGCATAGATAGCGCGAAACGCGAGTTGATTGCCATCGTCAAAAAGGATGCCTTCCACGTGACCTTCCTTATGCATTATTTCCTTGATGCCAGCGTGAACAACCGGGATGGTGCGGCGCTTCAAACGAACCAACTGATCGGCAGTGAACGTCGGCGTACCTGCCGTCATGATGGTCAGGTCGTCCGTGAGGTTGCTAACCAACGAAGCCAGGTGAAAGGCCCGATCGCCATTTGCTAGGATCGCCGTCCGTTGACTGTGGAATTCATAGCCGTGGCAGTATGGGCAATGGATGACGGAGATTCCCCAGCATTCAGCAAAGCCTTTTATAGGGGGTATTTCGTCTTTGATACCCGTTGCCACAATCAATTTCCTGCCAACAAACCTGTCGCCAGACTTCGTCATCACTGCAAACCCCTCCTGGTCTTTCACTGCACCAAATGCCAAATCGCTCCGGAAATGTACCGTTGGATACTTCATCACCTGTTCCTTTGCCTTCTTGCTTATGGCAAAGGGCGTTTCGCCATCTTGTGTAATGAAGTTATGGGAATGCGGCGTTTGCCGATTGCAAGGCAATCCACTGTCGATAACCAATACGTTCCGCAAAGAGCGCCCTAATGCCATCGCGGCCGATAATCCGGCGTAGCTGCCCCCAATAATGATGGCGTCAAAATAGTTACCTGCTATCATCGCTGTTATTTTATATCCCGATTTTGTCTGTACCCACGTGTTCCATTCTACCCGACAAAGCTACATCATATTCTTTTATTAGCAACTATGTTGCAATAAAAAAATCAACAAACCCTTACATACCCGAATATTTCCACAGATATTCCCTGTAGTTCGGCGGTTATTAGTAATTTTGATCAAAGCTAACTGATTGTTAGGAAGAGAAACTGGTAATCCAAGTGACCGACAGTATGACCACCACGAAAAAAGAACTATTGCCCGAGCAGCGCGATGAATTGCTCCATACACTCAAAGAACGTTTTGAAAGAAACATGGCCCGGCATAAGGGGCTCGATTGGCGTAAAATACAAGATCGGCTGGAAACCCATCCCGAAAAACTATGGTCGCTCGATGAGATGGAGGTAACAGGCGGTGAACCGGATGTGGTGGGTCAGGACAAAAAGACCGGCGCGTATCTATTTGTTGACTGCTCTGCCGAAAGCCCCAAGGGCCGCAGAAGCATCTGTTACGATCGCGAAGCGTTGGAGTCGCGAAAGGCACATAAACCGGCCAACAGTGCATTGGATATGGCCAACGAGATGGGTGTTGAGTTGTTGACGGAAGAACAATACGAAGCATTGCAAGAACTTGGAAAATTCGACACGAAAACGTCGAGTTGGCTAAAAACACCTGCTGAAGTGCGGGAACTGGGCGGTGCAATCTTTGGCGATCGGCGCTTCGGCCGTGTCTTCGTATACCACAATGGTGCCGACTCCTACTATGGGGTCCGCGGGTTCCGGGGTATGTTAAAAGTCTAACAGTCGGCTATCCAAGCGTAAAAGTCCCCCCGCACGCATACGGGGGGGATCCTTTATCTTTTTTTCTTCACCCACCGTTGCAGCAGCCAACTTACGGCGAAACTGACGAGGGCACCGATAGCGGCCAGCACGGCCGTTTTCAGCACGTCGTGCAGCCCCAGCTGGCCGATCACGCTCAGCAGTGTGCCACCCCCCGTACCGGCGCCCAGCCGGTGATCAGTCTTCATCTGCCCCTCCCTTCTTCGCACCGTTCTCCACGGCCTCCAGCACGCCCAGCACAAGCGCTAGGTAGCGGGCAGCCATTACCACCTTGGGTGGCAGTTTCATCGGTGCCGCAATGATCAGTTGGCTCGCCAAAGCCAGCGTTTCCTTGATCCGTTCGTATACGGTCGGCTTCTCCGCCTGGGGAAGCTCGACGTTTTTGTTGTCTTTTACCATTTCTTGCTCTTTCTTAATCTTAATGAAATTTATTTTAGGCGCAATTAACAATCCAGACGAAACTGTAACGCTTCCTGCCGCCGGCGTCACAGAACCACCAGTTTATCATGTCCCTGCTCTATTTGCTCCACCAGCATTGGATATGCATACTTGTATGCCGCAGCCGAGTGCAGTACGCGATAGTCGCCATCGATCAGCTGCCAGTACGACCCCGTAAGCAGGCAACCCTCCGTTTGTGTGTAGTAATTACCGATGTGGAAGAATACCAGGCTGAAGTTTGGGATACCGCGCACTTCCACCATCCCCCGGTGTACGGAAGCATAATTGCTGCGATACCTTGTGTTCATGTTTGCCGTGGTATTGAAACCCAGCGTATACTCACCCGCCGGGATGGCCGTTTGCCCCGGAATTTTATGGTCTCGCACCGTATCCTCAAGCACATAACAACAGAATAACCCGTTGATGTACAAATGCCCCAACGTGGTGTGCTCACCTTTCGCTACACGTATTAGTTTAATCCTTGCCATCGTCAAAACTCTCCCACGTATTTACTGTTCGACCATTTCCGCCCGGCGCGATCGTGTACCAGCAGGTAGAGGTGCACCGGCCTATCCGCCAACAGCGGCGGCAGTTGCAACGACACGGTACGCTCCTCACGCGTGCAAGGTATTTCGTTGATACCGGCCACCCTTTCGCCGGGGTGGTAGGCACATACAATGAGCTGGTCGTCCCACGATTGGTTGGACCAGTCGTTGCCATCGTTCCGGGATACCGTTGCCACGGTGACCGATCGCCCCTGGCGCTTCACTTCCACTTCGACGGGGTTGACCAATACGCCCTCACTGAGCCTGACCGCCTCGGGGCAGACATATTGGTTGGGGTAGTCGCCGGCTACCGCCCGGAGCAATAGGTATGACATGGCCCTGCCAAAGGCGGTCTTACCTTTTTTTTTCGTGGCACCCCCCCCTGAGGCGTTGGGGAGCGCTTCCACATAGCCATAGCCGCTGAAAGGAAATACGGCCACAAATACAGGGCAGGCCACAAGCTCGCCGCTTGCGGTATCCACATAGTGCATCATGTCACCGGCAAAGTCCACCTGGAGCACCCTGCCGGGTTCATGCTCAAAGTGCATGGTGGCACCCTGCGAGAGGATATGTTCCTGCAGCAGTTCGCAGAACCGCGAGTATCCGAGCCCTCCGGGATAGTCCCTGATGTATTCCTGCCACAGAAGCAGGCGTGTAACGCCGACTTTGCGCAGCTCGGACAGCATATAGGGGAACAGCGCTTCCAGTTCGGAGCGTCTGGGGTCTGTCTGCCCGCGGGGTGGTTTATCGGCATTCAGGTAAACCTCCAGCTCGCTGTCGTCAAAAAGCAGAAGCTCCCGGAAGCTGAATCCGCTCTCCCCGAACCGCTTCAGATAACCGGCAATCGTACGTCTGTTGATGCCGGTTTCCTTTTCTATGTTCCGCTGGGAAAAGCCACGGTCAAGAAATAATAACAACTGTCTTATCTTGTGCATACTAATGGGGTTGTTTGCCATATCGTTAGGGTCTTGTCGACGCCTAACTTAGCAATCCTTAAACTCCCAGTGGTGCACTTTGCAGCGGAATTATTGGTGTACTTTGTGTCGGAATGGCACCCGCTGAAAATCAATCAGAGAACCAACCTAAACCTAAACAACCCTTACAGAATGGTGTACTTTGCCCCGGAATCGGTGGTGCATATTGGAGCGGAATAGTGGTGTACTTTGGCGCGGAATATCCACAATAAACTTGGCGCAGGTCGCTTCCCACGCGGAAGTAATCGCTTATTTCCGAAAAACAGCCTACCTTTGTGCCCACACAGTCGACGCAAGGCGTCGTTTACATAAACTTCTAGAAGTACCGTTATATGAATACCTTTTCTGTAAAAGCATTTGGCACGGAATCACCGGAGGCACCCCTTAAACCACTGACCATCAACCGCCGCGCAGTAACGGCAACGGACGTTGAAATCGACATTTTTTACTGCGGCGTGTGCCATTCCGATCTGCATACAGCAAGGAACGAATGGCAGGGCACCGTTTACCCCAACGTGCCGGGCCACGAAATCGTGGGGCGGGTAACGAAGGTTGGCGACCACGTTTCCCGATTCAACGTAGGCGATCTCGTTGGCGTTGGCTGTATGGTGGATAGTTGCCGGGAATGCGAAAGCTGTAGGGAAGGATTGGAGCAATACTGCGAAAACGGCAATGTACAGACCTACAACGGACACGAGAAATACCTGAACCAACAGACATTTGGCGGTTATTCGGAACGGGTTGTCGTAGATGAGGATTTTGTGTTACGCATACCCGAAAACCTGGACCCGGCGGCAACAGCGCCGCTATTGTGCGCGGGCATCACCACCTACTCGCCACTAAGGCACTGGAACGTAGGTCCGGGCAAACGGGTCGGAATCGTCGGCATCGGTGGCCTCGGCCACATGGGTGTGAAAATAGCCAAAGCCATGGGTGCCCATGTGGTTGTCATCACCACATCCATGGCCAAAGTAGCAGACGCCAAAAGGTTGGGAGCCGATGAAATTATCCTTTCCACCGATGAACAACAGATGAAAGACAACGTGGGCACGCTGCATTTCATTTTAGACTGCGTATCGGCCGCCCACGACATCAACGCGTACCTGAAACTGCTGAAACGGGACGGCTCCCTCACCCTCGTCGGTGCACCCGAAAACCCGCTTCCTGTAGCCCCGTTCAGCTTAATTCCCAAACGCAAAAGCTTTTCGGGTTCGATGATCGGTGGCATACGCGAAACACAGGAAATGCTTGACTTCTGCGGACGGCACAACATCACGTCGGATATTGAGCTGATCCCCATGCAAGATATCAATAGCGCCTTCGAGCGTCTGTTGAAGGGGGATGTGAAATACCGTTTTGTGATCGATATGCAGAGCCTGAAAAGCTAAATCGGCACACAGGGTAAACAAAACGTCCTGTTTCCGGTTATCTAACTAAAAAGAAATGAGAAGTTTCCTCTTTATCTTAGCCCTTGTCCTCCTCGTCGGCTGGGGGATTGGTGTGTTTTTCTACGCACTGAAAGGTTTATTCAATATCGTTGTGCTGCTGGCAGCCATCGCGTTTATCATTGCTATCTTCAACAGGTCATCGAAAACGTAAATTAGGCTTGGGCCGTTGGGCCGCCGAAATTCATCGGGAACGGTGGTTCATCCCGCGTATCTATCTGGCCGTTCGCTGCTTCATACTTTGCCACATTATCGTCCAGTGCATGCAGTAATCGTTTAGCATGCTCGGGCGTAAGAATGATGCGTGACTTCACTTTCGCTTTGGGAATGCCCGGCATCACACGTATGAAGTCGAGCACAAACTCCGTGTTGGAATGGGTGATGATTGCCAAATTCGAATAAGTGCCTTCGGCTACGTCTTCAGTGAGTTCTATATTGAGTTGGTTTTCTTTCTTATCTGCCATGGTCTGAGAATTTAACTTACAATAATGGTTGAGATGCCCATCACAAATGTGCAAAGAAATTTACAATTACTTCGCAAACGTCCTGAAATCATGGCCTGACTTGATGACCAGCAACGTTTCATAGATCAGACGAATCACGTTGTCGACGTCCTCCTTATGGATCATTTCCACTGTAGTGTGCATATAACGCAGCGGCAGTGAAATCAATACCGAGGGTACGCCTTCATTCGAATAGGCAAATGCATCCGTGTCGGTACCCGTCCACCGGGAAGAGGCTTGCCGCTGGAATGGAATACTTTTTTTCACCGCGGTATCTATAAGCAGCTTATTAAAGTTTATCTGTACAGAAGGTGCATAGGAGACCACCGGACCCTTACCGCAGGCCAGGTCACCCTGTGTCACTTTATTGATCATCGGTGTCTGCGTATCGTGCGTCACGTCGGTTACGATCGCCAGGTCAGGTTTGATACGTTGGGCGATCATTTCGGCCCCGCGCAAACCGATCTCTTCCTGTACCGAATTGACGATATATAGCCCGAAAGGTAGTCTCTTCTTTTTTTCTTTCAGCAAACGCGCCACTTCGGCCACCATGAACCCACCAGCCCTATTATCGAGCGCACGGCCCACGTAATAGCGGTCGTTCAGAACCATGAACTCATCTTCATAGGTTACCACGCATCCTACATGGATCCCTAACGCTTCAACCTCTTCGCTGCTGGTACAGCCGCAGTCGAGGAAAATATTCTTCAACGTAGGGCTTTCTTCTTTCTCACCCGAACGGGTATGTATAGCCGGCCAGCCGAACACGGCCTTCACCACCCCCTTGTCCGTGTGGATATTCACCCGTTTAGACGGTGCTATCTGATGGTCAGACCCGCCGTTGCGGATCACATAAATCAATCCGTCTTTGGTGATGTAATTGACAAACCAGGATATCTCATCGGCATGCGCCTCGATTACCACTTTAAAGTCTGCCTTGGGGTTAATAACGGCTACCGCGGTGCCATAATGGTCTGTAAACGTTTCATCCACATAAGGCTTCAGGTAGTCCAACCACAAGCGCTGCCCGCTCCACTCGAAACCCGTGGGCGACGGATTGTTGATGTATTGCTCGAAAAACCCGAGGGATGCCTCCGTAACGACAGGAATATGTTTTTTTTCTTCTTTTTTCGTTTTGGCCATGTTATTTTTGACAGTATCCGTTAATCGATTCAGTAAGGGGCAAACTTACAAAATAATTACAGAACGTATTTGCCATGAAAAAAGGATTATTTAAGCTACTGGTCAAACTCAACAACAAATTGTTGCCTACGTATACGGGCAAAGACCCGGCAAAATTGACCAAGATACAGCAGGCCATATTGGGCTACCGGTATTGGGCTCTCATTAATTCCCTATGAGTACCCCTCATTCCGCAATCAGCGCTTGGATGAATTCTGCCACTTCCGGCCGACTGTAGTCCGCCATACCCTCATGCCGGGCGGCAATCTGCCCTTTCTTATCCAATATGAGGGTGGTGGGTATAGCGCCACCGAGCCATTGACTGGGAATCTCGCCGGCAGGCACATGAACCGGCAGGTTCAGGCTGCGGTTACTCATAAATGCCTTTGATTTTTCATACTGGTTATCCACATCGGCTATTACGAAGACAATACCATCGTTGTCTTTAAACTGATCGTACAATTTATCTATGGATGGCATCTCGGCGATACAGGGAGGACACCACGTTGCCCAAAAATTGATAAACACCACTTTTCCCGCCTGGTTGGCCGCGTCGATACGATTTCCCGCCCCATCGGCAAAAAAGACCGATGGTTTGGCCGGTGCGGCTTCCGGAGCATCGGCAGGAACACTTTCCGCAGTGGTCTCGGCCCGTTCCAAATCGGGTTTGAACAGGCCGATTTTCATGAGCCCGCGACTTACCCAAGCCTTCGTATCGGGACTGAAAACGAGGGCAATAACGAACACTCCCAAAAGGATGGATACTAGGGTCGAAACCTTGATTTTCTTCATATCAACGTTGATGTACAAAAAACAAAGATAGCTAAAAAATGGTCACCGCCACTACATTTCACCTTCTACCCCCAGTCCGAACAATGCGAAATCGTATTTCACCGGATCAGTGGCATCGAACAACCGTAGGTTATCCGTCAGTTCGCAGGCGGTCTTCCAATCGGATTGCTTGCGTTCGATCAATCCCAGCTTTCGTGCCACCCGTTCCACATGCACATCGCACGGGCAGACCAATGCAGAGGGCTTCAATTGGTTCCACAAACCGAAGTCGACACCGCGGTCGTCCCGGCGGACCATCCAGCGCAAGAACATGTTTAACCGCTTGCATGCTGAATTGCTGGCTGGCGAACTGATGTGCTTGCGGGTACGCACCGGATACTCCGGCAAACCAAAAAAGCACCGATGGAAATGGCTTAGGGCCGACTTCGCATCCAGCCCCTCCACAACCCCGCCAAGCTCACCCAAGTAACACGCCGGCGATGACAGCTTCGCATCAGCGGCGCCGGCAGCAACTCCATCCATATACTCACTCCGAAACTCCCCTTGGGCACACGGTGGGATAAAAGCGGATTCCAACGAATGGTATTGGTTGTAGTGTACATGGAAAAAACGGACGAAATACAGCAGGTCGGTATCGTTAAACGTACGGTGTTTGAATCCCACCAGCTGCCTTAGATCATTTTCCCCGTGGTTCTTCACAAAATCGTACGGCGCACCGTCCATCCGGTCGATGAGTTCGATGCATTTGTTGATGATCGTTTTCCGCTGGCCCCATGCCAGCACCGCAGCGAAAAAACCCATGATCTCGATGTCCTGCTTACGTGAAAATCGATGCGGAATGCATATCGGATCATTGTCGATAAACGCTGGACGGTTATACTCGTCTACCTTCCGGTCTAGAAAGCGCTTGATATCAAATGACATGATGTGTTTTTATGATATTATCGAACGCAGATGACGCGGATTTGACTGATCTGCACGGATTTTCGCAACTAATCAGCGAAATCCGCTTTATCCGTATCATCCGGATTCCCTTATCCAATCACGGAAAGTGCTTGCTCCAAATCGGCCAGCAAATCATCGATATCTTCCACACCCACACTGATACGGATCAGGTTGTCTACCACCCCTACCCGCTCCCGCACCTCTCGTGGTATGGAGCCATGCGTCATGGTAGCCGGATGGTTGATCAGTGATTCCACGCCACCAAGCGACTCGGCCAGCGTAAACACGTTGAACGAAGAAGCTACCTTGAATGTCTCCTCCAGACCTGCATCTTTCAATACAATGGATATCATCCCGCCGAAATCACGCATCTGCTTACTTGCAATCGAGTGGCCGGGGTGATCTTCAAAGCCGGGCCAATAGATTTTCGCTACCTTCGCATGCCCCTTCAGGTATTCGGCTACCTTACGGCCATTCTCGCAATGCGCCCGCATGCGGAGGTGCAAGGTCTTGACACCCCGCAGCACCAAGAAACAATCCTGGGGCCCCGGTGTGCCGCCGCAGGCGTTGTAATAAAAAAAGAGCTTATCGTATAGCTCTTTATCGTTTACAACCAATGCTCCCATCACCACGTCCGAGTGACCGCCGATGTATTTCGTCACCGAATGCATCACGATGTCGGCTCCCAGATCCAACGGATTTTGGAGGTACGGCGACGCAAATGTATTATCCACCGCGAACAGCACACCTGCCGCTTTCGCCATACCGCTAATCGCCCCGATGTCCGCCAATTTCAACGTGGGGTTCGTCGGCGTCTCTACCCATATCAAGCGTGTGTTATCGTTTATCTTTTCCGCAACGTGTTCCGGTTGGGCGGTATCCACAAAATGGAACTTGATGCCATATTTTTCGAAAACTTTCGTGAAAATCCGGTAAGACCCGCCGTAAAGGTCATCCCCGGTAATCACCTCATCGCCTGGCTTAAGCAGCTTGAGCACCGTTTCCGTAGCCGCCATTCCGCTCGAAAAGGCCAACCCGTAGGCACCGTTTTCCAACGCGGCGAGGCAGTCTTCCAGCGCTTTGCGCGTTGGATTGGTACCGCGTGAGTATTCATATCCCTGATGGTCGCCGGGCGCGGCCTGCCAGTAGGTCGATGTCTGGTATATCGGCGTCATCACCGCGCCGGTAGAAGGATCGGGGCGCTGCCCTGCATGAATGGCCTTCGTTGCGAATTTATATCCCATGATTTTAAACGTTTTTTGACTGAACAAATGGAAACGGTAAAGTTATCAAAGTTTATCAGAGGAAACGAATGAACGACAATGATTGCGCATTTCAGAACTGTAGCGGCGAGCGGTATGCAAACCGATACCCCAGGTCTGCCATCAGCCGTTCCGGCGATACTACCTTGGCCGTCCGGTCAGTTTCTGAGAAAGCCGTGGGCATGCCGTAACCATACCTCGCTGCGGAGGCTGCGATGACATCTTTTTTCAATGGATGCTCCGGGCATACCACATTGTAGGTTTTCCCCTGCGACCCGGCAGAAATCATCGCCGCAACGATGCCGTAGATATCAACCACATGCACAAAATTGGCGGTTTGGTAACCAATCTCGCAGACCCTGCCGACGAAATGCTTCGCCATGACACGCTCAAAGCCGAACAGGCCACCCAGCCGGAGCACATTCAAATTCGGGTGGGCAGCCCGCAAGGTGCGCTCGCCGGAAAACAGCTTCGGGTCCAACTCCGCATCCGCAAAAGTTGCCTCGGTAATGGTGGCGCTTACCTTGGGGTAGATACCCACCGAACCGAAAAAGAACGATTGCTTGAACGAAAACCGGCCCAGGAAACCAACCAACTTGGCAAAACGGTGCTGCACCGCTTCGGCACCATCCTTATGCGTAATAGGCACGCTGACGATGGCAACATCAAACACTTCCCGCCCCAACCGCGGAGATTCTTCCTCCCGATCGAAATCGGCAACGGTAGCCACCAGTCCAAGGGCTTCCAAACGTTCGGCTTTTTCTGTCGACGTGCAGGTAGCCCATACCCGGTGTCCGGCACGGGTTAGCTCGGTGGCGATGTGCGTGCCCACCCATCCACACCCCACGATCAGTATATCCATGCCGAGATGCTATCCATAAAGATGCCCGTTAATAGGCTTTCGCAAATAAAACCCGTTGCGTGGATGGCTTACCCGTACGGATACACGCCCCTGCTTCCGCTTTGTTGCCCAGCGGAATACAGCGGATGGTCGCCTTTGTTTCTTCTTTTATGAGCTGCTCCGTCTCTGCCGTGCCATCCCAATGGGCGGATACGAACCCCCCTTTGCCATCAAGCACCGCTTTAAATTCTTCATACGTGTTCACCTCTACCGTATGCGACTCGCGGAAGGCCAGTGCTTTTGCATAGATATCGCGCTGGATGGTTACCAAAAGCTGCTCGACATGGTCAGCCAGCCCCGATTGCGGTACCGTTTCCTTCGTCTGCGTATCGCGGCGGGCAATCTCCACCGTGCCGTTTTGCATATCACGCGCGCCGATAGCGATACGCACCGGCACCCCCTTCAATTCCCATTCGGCAAACTTGAAGCCCGGACGCTGGGTGTCGCGATCGTCGTACTTCACGGATATGCCTTTGGCTTTCAGTTCATCGATGAGTCTATCCGCCAGTTCCCCTATTACCTGCCGTTCCGCATCTTGCTTATAAATCGGCACAATGACCACTTGGATGGGTGCCAACTGCGGTGGCAACACCAACCCTTGATCATCCGAGTGTGCCATGATCAGTGCACCCAGTAAGCGGGTGGATACACCCCACGAGGTAGCCCATACGTAATCCAACGTCCCTTCCTTGGAGGTGAACTTCACATCGAACGCTTTAGCAAAATTCTGCCCCAGAAAATGGGAAGTGCCGGCCTGCAGCGCTTTCCCGTCTTGCATCAGTGCTTCGATACACAGCGTATCCAACGCTCCGGCAAACCGTTCGTTCTCGCTCTTCCGTCCACGCACCACCGGCAAAGCCATCCAATTCTCGGCAAAATCGGCATATACTTCCAGCATCTTGTTCGCTTCGGCCACCGCTTCCGCTTCGGTCGCGTGGGCCGTATGGCCCTCCTGCCACAGGAACTCGGCGGTACGGAGAAACAACCGTGTGCGCATCTCCCACCGCACCACATTGGCCCACTGGTTTACGAGGATCGGCAAATCGCGGTATGATTCGATCCATCCCCGGTAGGTATTCCATATGATGGTCTCCGATGTCGGCCTCACAATCAGCTCCTCCTCCAATTTGGCGGTCTCATCGACCACGATCTGGCCACTGCCGTCGTTCTTCAGCCGATAGTGGGTTACCACCGCACATTCGGTTGCGAAGCCTTCCACGTGCGAAGCCTCCTTGGAGAAGAACGACTTCGGGATAAACAAGGGGAAATAGGCATTACTATGGCCCGTGTCTTTAAACATTTTGTCGAGCGCGGCCTGCATTTTCTCCCATATCGCGTAGCCGTACGGCTTGATAACCATGCATCCCCGAACCGCCGAATGCTCGGCGAGGTCGGCTTTTACCACCAGCTCATTGTACCATTGGGAGTAATCTGTTTCGCGGCTCGTAATTCCTTTGCTCATCGTTGATATTCTGTGAAAATTAGTATAACCTTTCCTCTAGAAACGTTTCATACGCACACCTTTATTTATTTTGCCTATAAAGCAACTTTCGCTAAGTTTGCGGATTGTACACGCGTCTGAATTTCGCCTAGCAAAGGTATATGCTTTTGTGAAATTACCGAATAAAAAAATAACCCGGCAGTTAAACCAACTGCCCAAAATAATGTCTATTAATCAAAGCATGGGCTTAACCAAAAGAAAGGACAGTTAAAAATGAAAGCCAACAGATTACAGGTCAGCACGATAGCTTTAATCAGCTTACTTATATTAGGTGCATGTAGTACCTCCAGGCAGGTGGCATTCCGCGACGACGTCTATAATAATAGCGCCCGCGCGAAGGAAGTAAACTACCAAAGCCCGGATTATTATTACGACGAAAGCACCGTGGGCGATGAGCAGTATGCCGATGGTGGCTACTATGCGGATGATTATACGGATGAAGGGTATTATGACGACTCCTACGGCGACGAGTATAGCGACAGCGAATACGCGAACCGCATAAACCGTTTTTACTACAATACACCGGGCATGGGTTATTACGATCCTTGGTTCGACCCTTGGTATGGTTATAACTCGTGGCACGGCTATGGTTACGGTAGCGGATTCGGTCTAGGCCTCGGTTGGGGATGGGGTGGCTGGGGCCTCGGTTGGGGTAGCAGCTGGTACAATCCCTATTATGGGGGCTACTGGGGTTGGGGATCTCCTTACTATGGCCGCGGCTTCGGAGGCCCCTATGCATACAACCGTTGGGGCTGGGGCGGTTATGGTGGCTACGGCTACGGCGGCTATTACCCGGGCGTGATTGTTGTCAACAACCGTCATATGGCTACGCGTTCTTCGTCGCGCGACCGGATGAGTACCCGCACGGCACGTACCTCCACCCGGGGCACTACCCGCACAGCGATTTCACGCGATGCCAATGGGCGTATCTCCACCCGTGCGGTAGCTACGCGTGGCAGCGCCACCACACAAGGGGTAAGGACCAGTACACGCGGCACGGTGCGCCCGGGAGCCACCACACGTGGCAATACCGAAGGCGTGCGCACCGGCACAACGAGGCGACCCGCGGGCCAAACCGTACGGCCATCGGGCAATTCGCGGCCGTCAAACAACGGCGTACGCCCGTCATCCACGAGGCGTCCATCGGGCAGCAGTGCCCGGCCGGCTCCCGCTTCACGACCCAGCAGCAGCGCAAGGCCGGCGTCTTCCTCACGGCCAAGCACCCCCGCACCGCGTTCTTCCGGAAGCAGCTCCCGGGGGTCATCTGTTTCGCCCCCCTCATCATCCGGCTCAAGCAGCAGGGGTAGCAGTAGCGGAAGCAGTGGTAGCAGCAGTAGGGGGAGTAGCAGCGGAAGCAGTAGCGGCCGTGGCCGTGGGTAGCCTGTAAGATAAGATACGTTCATTTCAAGGGCCAACTGAATCCATTTCGTGAAAGGGACCCTCTCCCGGAAATTTGTTTAGTTGGCCTATTTGTGAAATTTATCGAAACCAACCATGAATATGTACATCAAGAAAATCGCCCTATCGGGCTTATTGTTAGGCACGATGTGCCTCGCGGCGCAGGGCCAATACCTACAGGATGTTCTTCGCTTTTCGCAACCCGAGCAGGGTGCAACCGCCCGCTTCAAGGGGCTGGGCAACGCACAGACGGCGCTGGGGGGCGACCTCAGCTCTCTCTCGGGGAACCCTGCCGGCCTCGGCTTCTTCGGGCAGTCAGACATCAGCATCTCGCTCGACTATGCCAACGACCTCAACAAGTCGGGCTATTTCGGCACAAACAGCCGATATAACGTGGATAAACTTGGGCTAAGCCAAGCCGGGGCCGTTTTCCATATCCCGGCCCGCCGGGCACGTGGCAGCAACCTTACATCGGGATGGCTGAATTTCAATATCGGTGTGGGGTATAGCAAAACGAACAACTTCAATACAACCGTAGGGTTTACGGGGGTAAACCCCGAGAGCAGCATCGCCGACTTCATGACGTACGAGGCATATCAGACCGGAAACGTATACGGTGATTTCGGATGGGATGCCGGACTGATCGACGAGCGTCTGGTTTCAGGCAACTACGAATACGTGCCGATGACGACACTCGACAATATCCAAACCGTGACCAACCGTGAAACAGGCTTCCAATCGGAAACGAACCTCTCTTTCGGAGCCAATTACAGCAATCGGCTTTACATCGGTGCTGGTATCGGATTCACGCATATCAATCACGATATCAACTATCTTTATATGGAGGATGGCTCCATGGAAACATTTGGGTATATCAACAGCATGAACCCCGATTCCAGGTTTGTCGATGCCGGAAATGGCGATTACGATGTGTACAATCCGCTCCTTGAATCCGAATACGAATACGACAACGAATACTGGTCAAAAACTACCGGCAATGGCTTCAATGCCAAGTTGGGGCTCATTTATAAACCGGTAGATTACCTGCAAATCGGCGTTACGGCCACTTCGCCTACTTGGTACAGATTGACCAACGATTACGAAGACTATTTCGGCATCACCAACTACCTCACAGATGGTTCCTCAGCAGATTTCGTCAGCGAAGGGGAACCCAGTTATTATGACTATAACCTACGTACCCCGTACCGCATCAATGGCGGAATCGCCGCCCTCTTCGGCCAGGGGCTTATCAGCGCCGATGTGGAGTACATAGATTACGCCAGCATGACGTTTTCATCGGTCAATTCAAGCACCGACAATGTGATGAACGAGCAAATTCGCGACAACTATACCCAAGCCGTCAACTTCCGGATCGGTGGGGAATACCTTGTTGCTCCAGCGTTTCTCATCCGTGCCGGCTACGGTCACACGGGCAGCCCTTATAACGATTTCGAATCCACCACGCAACAAGTATCTGCCGGCATCGGATATCGGGTAAATAATATGTACATCGACTTGGCCTACCAGAACTTTACGCAGAAATACGGCTGGCAGGTATATGAGTTGGATGATGCCAACGAATTCTACAGCCCGGTGGCAGATATCAGCAACTCGCGCAACAGCGTGTTCCTTACACTTGGGCTCAAATTCTAAACGTTCTAGTTTTAAAGGTCACAAAAAAGAGCGGCAACTATAGCTAGTTGCCGCCCCTTCTGTTGCAAAACAATCTTTTGCGTTACTAAGCTTTGTTTACAAACGCCCGGAGCATCCAGTTTTGTTTTTCATTGAATTGCATAAAGGCATTGATCATGTCATTGGTTCCCTCATCTTCCGCTTCCGACGTGATTTCCAACAGATCGCGCTGCATGGCAATCAATGCCTCCAAATCGGCGATGATGGCCTTCACCATGTCGATGTCTTTCATCCCGATGGTTTCCACCTCTTCGATGTCCGCGTTCTTCACGTAATCCTTAAACGTGCTGAACGGTGCTTTACCCAACGTGAGGATACGCTCGGCCAATTCATCGATGGTGGTCAATGCGTTGGTGTACAGCTCTTCAAATTTCGCATGCAGCGTAAAGAAATGATTTCCCCTTACGTTCCAGTGGCACCCCCTCAATTTCTGGTAATGGATATGGTAATTGGCCAACAAATCATTCAGGTGGTCAACAACGGGCCTTAGTTTCTTTTCTTCTAAACTGATTGCTTTTGGATTCATGATACTCGAATTTTTATAGTCTTGTTGATAAAACAGCGAAAGCTACAAAAAGTTTACGGCAGCGTCAGGAGGTGCGCTTCTTTCTGACAAACAGATTATAGTTTTCGTGCTTCTCCACGTAGACGTCTTCGCCGATATCGATGAAACCATCCAGTGCCACCGCATCATACCATTTACCTTCAATCTCCACCTTGCCCGATGGGCGCAGCACCGTCTTCGCGACCCCTTCCTTATTCACCATTTCCAAATTCACTTTCGACGATGTGTACCCTTCCGTAGCACGTTGCTCATCTTGCAATACCAAGCGCTTGAATGCCCGTGTATTCAACAGGCTTTTGCCAAAAATAACCATCACGATGGTAGCAATCACCATCGAGGCGATCACCAATAGGAATGAATTGAATAACATGCCCGGTTCTGCAATTGAAAAGTCGAAATAATTATTCACCACCATGCTGAAAGCCAGTCCGCAGACCAAAAATATAATGCCCAGTATACCGGCTACACCAAACCCCGGGATGACAAATAGCTCCAACAGGATCAGCACGACACCCACAACGAACAAGGCGATCTCCCAATTGTCGGCCAACCCCTGGATGTAAAGCGGAGCGAAAAACAGCGCTGCCGCGATAATCGCCACAATCAATGCGAACCCGATGCCGGGGGTCTGCATCTCAAAGTAGATGCCACCGATGATCAGCAAGATCAGTATCCCGCTTACCGCCGGGTTGATAAGGAAGGCTATAATCCGGTCAATCGTGGTCAATTGGTGCGTGGTCAGCTGTGGGGAATCTATCCCCTCCGCGGACAGCACATCGCTCACGGACGACACTTCCGCCTCCGCCAGCCCGATATCCACGGCTTCTGCCGACGTAAGCGTGAGGATTTTGCCGGCCGGCTTGATGTTCGGCAACTCCACGTCGCCATCCACAAACGCTTCGGCAATCTTCGGGTCGCGGCCTTTCGCCTCTGCTGTAGCCCGCATCAGCCCCCGCATGTACGATTGGTGCTTCTCGGACATGGGCTGGCCTGTTTGGTCCACCACACTCGCGGCACCGATACTGGACCCCTTGCTCATATAGATACGGTCCGTGGCCAACGATATCAAAGCCCCCGCCGATGCCGCATTGTGGTTGATGAAAACGACCGTCTCCAACGGTGAATCCAATATCCTGCTCCGGATGGAATCGGCAAAGTTCACCATCCCGCCAAACGTATTCATCTCGATGAGGACAAGGTCTACCTTCGCCCCCTCCGCTTTCGAGTACGCATTTTTCACCTGCCGCCATGCATTGGGTCCGATGTCTTCCTTGATATCAAAGCGGTAAACATGCTGGCCCTGCACCGTGAACGCAGACAGTATCAAGCAGATGGCAACCAACAATGGGTTCAGCAATCCCTTTTGTCGTATTTTTTTTCGCATATCATTCAAAACCGTTGTATTCTTCTTCTATAAAAATTTTCTCTCAGCGGCGGAGGAGAGATCGATCACATTAAACGTAGCGTAGCAGCCTTATTGATGCAAAAAAAACAATTCAAAACATCAATACTTTATCTAAGTTTGGGGCCAACGAGAGCGCATGGATAAATATACACTAAAAATCGCATTCAGAAAAAGTTTTTTAGGCATGGTATGGCGTATTGAAGCCGACACGGACGGCCGCTTGCTTGCTGTCGAAACGCGCGATCAAGAAACGGGACGTCCATCGTTTTCCGCATTCGACTACGAGTCGGGTATATCGCTTATCCATGAAAATCCCTATGGCGACCGGAACTGGGCACTGGCAGGCACCGCTGACCGCAAATTGGTGATCAAGGCATTTGGCCAGAACAGCCCCGATGGTGCAGGCATTGCATGTATCGATGCCGACACGGGCGACCTGCTTTGGGAGCAATTCAACTACGTATTGGTACAGGTAGGCCGCCGGCAGCTTACGGTGCGGCACCGTAACTTCGCCAGCGGCTACAAGCAACACCTCGACCTCGATACCGGAAATTTAACACAATTTAACAATTCGGCCAGTAAACCAACCGCCGCCGAGATTGTCCTACCCCAGCGGTATGGAAATGGTATACCCGAATGCCTGACTGCCTATTCGGTATATGGGGATTTATTCCGTTGCCCCATCGGACCAAAGGAGCTGTGGGCATTCCATGAAGTAACAGGTGAGACCTACCAGGTACGATTGGTTGTCTCCAGCGGGCCGGCGATCGTTGCAGACCAGGTGGTCCTTACGGGATTGGAGAAGATGACGCCCGAATTATTCTTTGGGGTCGAACGGCAGGTTTTCATAATCAGCGATAATAAACGGGAAATTGTATCGTATTTAGTATAATTGCAACAGAATTTTAACATGAGCATCACACGTACATACCTCCCCCATCTATATCGCGCATTTTTCTTTTTAATGGCTACCCTCATCGGCCACACCGGCCTGTCTGCAAAGACAGCAGTATCTGTGGTTGATTCTGTAGGGGTTGAATACAAAAACGGCCGGAAAATCATCATCCATGAACTGGAGGCCAAAGAGACCTATTATGGATTAAGCCGGCGATACCAAGTTCCGGTAAAAGACATCATAGCGGCCAACAATAACAAGGCGTTAAAAATAGGCGATACGGTACGGATACCACAAGAAGCCGTCGACATCGCCCCCGATACGACGACGGCTAACGACACGGTTTCGCAGCCGGCGGAAGCCGTACCGGTATTAGCGGAGGATGAATATACCGCCTATAAAGTAGGCAAAGGCGAAACGCTATTCACCATCGCTAAACGCTTTATCATCTCCATCGAAAGCATCAAACGGGCAAACGGACTGACGAGCGAATCCGTACAAGCAGGCACCATCCTGAAAGTACCCCACGAAGAGCTCCCCCCGCCCCCACCTACCGCCAACGAAATCATCGTACACGATACCGACATGGCTACCGACAACGGAGCCGAATTGGAGATACCCGCCAATAGGTATGGTATCCGGGAAATGACCGAGAAGGGAGTCGGTGTGTGGATCGATGACCTCAATCAAGAAGGCGGCAGCATGCTCGCGCTACACAAGACAGCTCCGGTGGGAACGGTGATTAAAATCACCAACCCCATGACCCGGCGTACGACATTTGCGAAAGTCGTCGGTAAATTCGCCGACACCGCCGACACCAAGGATGCCATCATTGTCATTTCTAAATCGGCTGCTTCGCTCATCGGTGTCTTGGATCGGCGCTTTCAGGTGGAAATAGCATACGGTGCACCCAATGAGCCAAACTAGTACGCCATTCGTGGTCGGCATCGCCGGAAGCAGTGGATCGGGGAAGACTTTTTTCCTGAATGGGTTTGTCAACCACTTTGCACCCGATGAAGTAGCGCTCATCTCACAAGACGATTACTACATCCCCGCCAATACCAAAACGAAGGAAGAGAATAAGCTGTATAATTTCGATTTGCCGACAGCCATCGACCGGTCAGCTTTCTACCACGACATCCGGTTACTTTTTGAAGGCCAACCGGTATACCGCAAAGAATACACATTCAACAACCCGACACTGGAGCCGAAGATGATCGAAACCAAGCCGGCACCGATTCTCATCGTTGAAGGACTATTCATCTTTTATTACGAGGAAATCAACGCCTTACTCAACCACCGGATATTCCTCCATGCCGAGGAAGAAGTGGCCCTGCGGCGGCGGCTGAAACGGGATCTCATCGAGCGGGGCTACGACGACGACGACGTTCGGTATAAATGGATGCACCATGTGATGCCCGCCTACCGTGAATACCTGCTGCCGTTCCGCAAACAGTGCGACCGCGTTATCATCAACAATGCCGACGATCCCGGCCCCATCATTGCCATCACCCACGAGATATCGGCCGACCTCCGGCAGCGGGCGGGTTGTGCCACACGCAGCTTATAACTGCATTTCGGGGATGTTTCCTTCGGCGATGAATTTACCAGCTGTTGCGTTCCTGATCTCTTCCACACTCATTCCCGGGGCCCGCTCGCGCAAGTAGAATCCACCGTGCTCGATATCGACATCAAAAACAGCCATTTCAGTAACTATTTTGCGGATGCATCGTACGCCGGTAAGGGGAAGTTTGCAGGCGGGAAGCAATTTGCTTTCGCCCGCTTTGTTCGTCTGTTGCATCGCCACAATGATATTTTTGGCCGAAGCCACCAAGTCCATCGCGCCACCCATTCCCTTCACAAGTTTTCCGGGGATCTTCCAACTGGCAATATCACCGTATTCTGACACCTCCATTGCCCCCAGAATGGTCAGATCCACCTTCTGCGCCCTGATCATGCCGAAACTCATCGCCGAATCGAATATGGCCGACCCCGGCAGCATGGTGATGGTTTGTTTACCGGCGTTTATCAAATCTGCATCTTCTTCACCCGCTTTGGGGAATGGGCCCATGCCCAGCAAACCGTTCTCGGATTGGAGGACCACCTGCATGGTTTCGGGTATATAGTTCGCTACCAAGGTAGGTATGCCGATCCCAAGATTCACGTAGTATCCATCCTTTATTTCCTTTGCGATCCGTTTCGCTATTCCGTTCTTGTCTAGCATACCTATTGATGTGAAGATTGCACCGTCCGTTGTTCAATGCGCTTTTCATAACCCGTCCCTTGGAAAATCCGGTGCACATAGATACCCGGCGTATGGATGTGGTCGGGATCCAGTTCCCCCGCCGGCACCAACTCCTCTACCTCGGCGATGGTAATTTTACCCGCCATGGCCATGATCGGATTAAAGTTCCGGGCAGTCATACGGTACATTAAATTCCCCGCTGTATCGCCTTTCCAAGCCTTCACAATTGCAAAATCGGCTTCAAAGGCCATTTCCATCAGATAATCTTTTCCCCCGAAATTACGCACTTCCTTCCCTTCGGCCACCTCGGTACCCACCCCGGCAGGCGTAAAAATCGCGGGCATCCCATAGCCGGCGGCCATGCAACGTGTAGCCAGTGTACCTTGAGGTACCAACTCCACCTCCAGCTCACCGGTGAGCAACTGCCGTTCAAACTCCGCGTTTTCGCCCACGTATGAGGCTATCATTTTCCGTACCTGCCGTTTCCGTAGCAATAGGCCGATTCCAAAATCATCCACCCCTGCATTATTCGAAATACAGGTCAACCCCGAAATCCCCCGCCTTGCAATTTCATGGATGCAGTTTTCCGGAATGCCGCATAAACCAAACCCACCCAGCATGAGCGTCATTCCGTCGGTCATTCCCGCAATGGCTGCTTCGGCATCGGTTACTACCTTATTGATCATATCCGTCTGTTAATTGGTTACCCCGTTCCAATGCGGGATGTCGACAAGTTACGAAACTTGCCGCCATCTTGCAAATAGAAGGTTCCCGGCACAAAAATCAGCGCACCTTAATTGGAATTTTTCTAAATAAACCATACCTTTGCCCCGCCATGTTCGAGGAGCGTCCATTTTTCACCTACCAAGAGGCTTGTAGTGCTACGGATCCGCAGCATTTTAAAGGATTGAATCCCTACCATGAGGGATGTGGTTGCGATTTCAAAAAATGCTGCAAGAAATACAAGCGCGGCAAACGCTGCAAAAAGTGTCCTAAACGCTAGTCTTCGACAAAATCCAGGTCCCTGTCAAAACTCTCTTTCAATTGGCTGATGGCGAATATAGCGATACCTGTGAGCAAGAAAATCATGATGTAAGCCGCGGTGATGATGTTCGTTTGCCCTACGAAAAACTCGAAAAGAAAGGTCGAGGGAATCAGCGCACCGCGCACGAAATTGGGCGCCGTGGTGGTAACGGTGGCCCGGAGGTTGGTACCGAACTGTTCCGATGCGATGGTTACGAACGTAGCCCAGTAGCCGATGGCAATCCCCATGAAAAATGCGATCCAATGAAAGCGTTCCTCGGTGATGCCATCGCTGCTCAGGTACCATATCGTCGATGCAATGATCAGCAGCTGGAAAATAAATACGGCCAGTCGACGTGATTTGGTGATTTGGGCAAATAGACCTGCGGCCATATCGCCCAACGAGAGCCCCAAATAGGTAAATAGGATTCCCTTGCCAGCACTTAGGGTTACCGGGGCTCCCAATGCACGCCCAAATTCGGGCGCTTGCGTAATCAGTATTCCCACTACAAACCAGATCGGTAAGCCGATGAGCAGGCAATATAGGTAGCGTTTGAGCCGCTTGGCATCCGTAAACAGCATACTCAGCTTCCCTTTTTCAACGGCCTTCGCCGAAACTTTCTTGAACATACCCGATTCAAATGTACCTACGCGCAAAATCAGCAACAACAGCCCCATGCCACCACCTACGAAATAGGCATTGCGCCAATCGAAAAACTCAGAAACATAATAGGCCGCAATAGCTCCCAGCACGCCCACAGACGCCACAATCATCGTTCCGTATCCCCGCTTGCTCTTATCCATCGCCTCGCTCACCAGCGTAATACCCGCCCCCAGCTCGCCAGCCAGCCCCACCCCGGCAATGAAGCGGATAATCGCATAGGAGTGGATATCCTGTACCAATCCATTTGCGATGTTGGCAACCGAATACATCAGGATGGACCCGAAGAGCACCTTAACGCGGCCTACCTTATCGCCCAATACGCCCCACAGTAGCCCGCCAAGCAACAGTCCGCCCATCTGCATATTCAGCACATACTCGCCGTCCATCCGCATATCGGCCTCAGGGATACCGATATCGTGGAAACTTTGTACCCGAACGATGGAGAAAATAACGAGATCATAGATATCCACAAAGTAGCCCAGTGCGGCTACAATAACCAGCAACCAAGCATTCTTGGAATTGGTCAGGCTTTCGTTGGTCATTACGTAACAATTTTATGGCGCTAAAATAATGTTTTAGCGGAAAACCATCCCTTGCTATCCCAACAAATTTTCGGTCTTTCAAAATTTCTGGTTACCTTAGTACATATGTTATCGGAAAATGCCTCCCCCGCCTGCACCATCATGCACAACGAGGCATACATCCGGGATGTCCGGCATCAACCATCAAAACAGCAAGCAAGTACGATATAAACGGATAAACAGACGTGACCATCAAAACATTGATATTCCAGGGCGAGGGCGAGCAGCTTGATTTCAAAAACAGGATCAGTAACTGTGGAAAAATCGCTAAGACGCTGGTGGCCTTTGCCAACACCAAGGGCGGCAAGTTGCTGGTGGGTGTGGCGGACGATGGGACGATTAGGGGTGTGAAAAGCGAGGAAGAAGAAAAATACATGCTGCTACAGGCGGGGCAACGATATTGCCGTCCTGCTATCGAACCGCATTTCACGGAAGTTGTCGTTGACGACAAGTTGGTATTGATTGCCGAAATAACGGAGAGCGACCTGAAACCGCACTATGCCCTGGACGACCATGGAAAATGGTGGGTATATGTGCGGGTGAAAGACAAGAGTATCCTGGCCGGTAAGGTGGTTGTGGATGTACTGCACCAAAGTAGCCGCCCCGAGGGTGTGCAGTTCAGTTATACCGAAAACGAAAAAGCGCTGATTGCCTATGTACACGCCCACCCGCGGTCATACCTAACCGAACTATGCGACCATCTCCAGCTGTCGCGCAAACGTACACAGCGCATCCTCGTAAACCTCATCGTAGCCGGGGTTATTGAAGTACACAGCGGTGAACGCGAAGAATACTACACTGAGCGGGCCGATTAGTCGATTTACCGATCGAACAATCTTCAAATTGACCCCTCTTTATATAAGCAAAATAGCTAAGTTTGGGACGTGGATCATTCAACATTACGAACGGTACAGGTAACCCGTTACGTGACGCCCCTGCGGGAAGGTGGATCATTGCCAGCCATCGCCGAGGCAGATGACGGTTTCCTATACGCCCTCAAATTCCGGGGTGCGGGGCAAGGGAGCAAGGCGCTCATTGCCGAATTAGTGGGCGGTGAAATCGCACGTGCCCTAGGCTTCCGTGTTCCTGAAATTGTATTTGCCCAGCTCGATGAGGCCTTCGGCCGGACAGAGCCGGACGAAGAGATCCAAGATTTATTGCGTGCCAGCACCGGTCTCAACCTCGCGCTGCACTACCTATCGGGTGCTATCACATTCGATCCGGCGGTGACCCGACCGGATGCGCTGCTCGCCTCCCAAATCGTGTGGCTGGATTGCCTGCTCACCAATGTGGATCGGACAGCAAAAAACACCAATATGCTGATGTGGCACAACGACCTGTGGCTTATCGATCACGGCGCTTCCCTCTACTTCCACCATACCTGGGATGATTGGGAGGCACAGGCCATCAAGCCGTTTGTCCGGATAAAGGATCACGTGCTGCTCGCGCGGGCCTCCGCACTTGACGATGCGGATAAAACACTGAAAAACAAACTTACACTTCCTGTAATTGAACACATCGTACAGCAGATACCCGATGCTTGGCTAGCGGATGCAGATGGCCAATCGCCCGAGGCAGCGCGGGAAGTGTATCGGCAATTTTTAACGATGCGCGTGGCTGCATCGGAGGTTTTTGTTAACGAAGCGAAAGATGCCCGGGAAAGAATTGTTTGAGTACGCCATCATCCGCTTGGTGCCCAAGGTCGAGCGCGAAGAATTTCTCAATATCGGGGTGGTGTTGTATTGTCGTGGGCAGAACCTGTTGGCTATGCGTTATGTACTGGATGTGCCAAGGTTACACGCGTTTCAACCGCCCATGTCGGTTGGTGAGCTGGAGCCCTATCTTTGCGCATTTCAACAGGTCTGCAACGGCGACCAGGCGGGCGGGCCCATCGCCGCATTGCCGATGGCCGAACGATTCCGCTGGCTCACCGCCAAACGAAGTACCGTTATCCAAACATCGCCCGTACATCCGGGGTTGTGCGAGTCTGCAACGGAGACCTTAGAGCGTTTATTCGAAGCCTTGGTCATGTGAAATTTACTCTTCCTCAGCACCGGCACTCCGGCACGCAGCGAGCCCCGCCTGGATCTCTTCCAGTGTAAACATATCCATCGAATTGCCAAACGAATTACCGATATACGTAAGCACGTAAGCGATTTCAATAGGCGAAAGCGCCGGATTGGCAGGCATACCGGTATCGAAAGGTATACCGTTTACCTCCACGGGGCCTGCTAAGCCATACTTCACCACACACGCCAGTTGGTCGCGGTGTTTGAGCAGAAAGGTACTATCTGTAAGCGGCGGGTATAAGCTGCCAAGCCCTTCACCCCGGGCCCCATGGCAATTTTGGCAATGGGCGGCGTACACTTTCTGCCCGTTTACGGTGTACTGTGCCCTACGGATGGCCTGCTCACCCTGGCACGAATGGAACACTACATACGCCGACAGTAATGCCGCGCTTAAATACAAGCACTGGTTACGCATCAATCTCGGGTCTCTTTCAGCAGCGTCGCCAAATCATCAAAGAGCAGCTCCAATTGTACTTCATCGGTGCCATCATAGGCCCCGCGGATGTGCCTGCTTTGGTCTACCAGCAGGAAATGGCCGGAATGGTCGTAGCCACCGGGCACAGCCGCATCTTCCTTGGTATAGACCATGTAACTATCAGAGAGGCCGTAAATCTCTGCCTTGCTGCCGGTTACAAATTGCCATTGGTCATTGGTAACACCCAATTTTTCAGCATAGGTTTTGAGCACACTGGGCGAGTCATAGCGGAAATCGATGCTATGCGAAAGAAAACGCACCCGCTCGTCGCCCTTGTATTTCTCATACACTTTCAGTAGGTTGCGCTGCATCGTGGGGCAGATACTGGGGCAATGGGTGAAGAAAAAATTGGCGATATACACGCCGTTGTCGAACGTACGGTTGTCTATGAAAACACTGTCCTGGTTGAGTAGCCGGAAATCGGCAATGGTATGGTATACCGTATCGGTAACGGTCTGCCCATCCACCACTTCAGTCACCGGCTCGCGCGACCCCAATATCGGCAACGTCTTCACCGTTGGTTGCTGGCAGGCCACCACACTACTAAGCACATAGCTGCCTACCAATAAGAAGCTACTACGCATACCCATTAAAATTGTGCTAACTTTTCTGCACTTTCCTTGGATGCATCGTCAAACAGCTGCTTCATCTCCTTCACCTTTTCGACCTCTTTCTCATAATAGGTCTTGATTTCGGCAGCCGATTTATCCTGTGGATCAACATCAAAATTGGTCATCCAATCCATCATTGCGTTAGTTGCCTCATCAAGGCGGTCTTTCAGGCCGGTCAAGTCGGTACGTACCTGCACCGTGTCGATGTCCGGATTTGCCGCTTTCAACTCGGGCAAACTCGACAAAAGGGAGTCGATTTTCACCGTATTTCGGTCAAATGCACTGATTTGGGGCATGATCTCGTCATGGACGGCGATGGCCTCGTCACGCAGTCTGTCGATCTCAACAGTTTCGCTATTGCCGCCCCTGCAAGCAGCCAGTATTAAAAGCGCGGCAGCGGCCGGAAATATTGTCTTCTTCATGATCTCATCTTGTTGTTTGATGACAAACTTAGTTATAATTCATTTGATAAACAATCGGCACCTCGTCACATCATCCAATCATCCAATCGGCAAATCAGCAAATTCTTTTATCTTTGCCACTACCATGGATACATCAGCACAATACGACCGGATTATCGAGCATTGCCAGCAACTATTCGCAAAGAAAACGGCCGACTACGGTACGGCATGGCGCATCATGCGGCCAGCCTCCATTACAGACCAGCTATACATCAAGGCGCAACGCATCCGCACCCTCGAGGAAAAAAAAGTATCTAAAGTGGGTGAAGGGACTACCGACGAATACATCGGCATAGTCAACTACTGCGTTATCGGTATCCTGCAACTGCAATTGGGCACGAGCATCAATGAACAGCTACCACCCGACGCCGTTCAACAACAATATAGGCAGGCTGTACGCGAAACCAAAGAACTGATGTTTGCCAAAAACCACGATTATGGCGAGGCGTGGCGCGACATGCGGCTCACATCCCTCACCGACCTCATCCTCACGAAAATCTACCGCGTAAAGCAGATTGAAGACAATGACGGGCAGACCGTAGCTTCCGAAGGGGTGAAAGCCAACTACCAGGATATGCTCAATTATGCCGTCTTTGCGCTGATCAAACTTGGAATAGCCGATAGCAAATCGTAAATAGCCGCCCATGTATACCCCAGCCCCCCTACCCGCCCGGAACATGTACCTGCTCGCCTTTGCACGACTGGTCACCGGACTGCTTTTTATTTTTTCGGGACTGATCAAGGCCAATGATCCGATCGGTTTTGGCTATAAGCTCGAAGAATATTTCCATGTATTCGGCACCCACTCCCTCAACGATTACGCCACCACGATGGCCATTGCCATCTGCGGATTGGAAATCCTGCTCGGTGCATTGCTCTTACTGGGTTTCTGGAAGCGTACCGTCGCATGGGGATTGCTGTTGCTTATCCTTTTCTTCACGTTCCTCACCTTTTATTCTGCCTTCTTTGAGGTGGTTACGTCGTGCGGCTGTTTCGGCGATGCCATCCCCCTCACTCCCTGGCAGTCGTTTGGCAAAGACCTTGTGTTATTGGTGTTGATATTGATTATCTTTTTCAACCGCGAAGCCATCCGCCCCCTCATCACCGGCAAAAGCATGCAGGTATTCCTCACCGCGGTATTGGTCATTGCATCGGTCGGTATCGGTATCTATACGGTCAACTACCTGCCATTCATCGACTTCCTACCATACAAAAAGGGCAATAACCTTCCAGCATTGATGGCCCTGCCGGAAGGTGCCGTAGGCGATCAATATGACATCATCTACACGCTACGCCATAAAACATCGGGTGAGGAAAAACAGGTATCAGACAAAGTCTACCTAGCTGACGAGCTTTGGAAAGACGAAAACTGGGAAATCATCGGCGACCCGGAGAGCAGGCTGGTAAAAAAAGGGTACCAAGTACCCATCCCCGACCTGCTGATCAGTGATGCCAATGGCGAGGACTTCACCCATCAACTGATCGAAAACCCGTACTACAGCATGGTCGTAGTTGCATGGAACCTGGACAAGACCGACCTCGATGCGCTGCGCCGCATCAATGAACTGGTCACCGAAGTAACCGAAGCGTACAACATCCGCACGATATTGCTCACTGCCAGCGGTACGCAGCAAGCCGAGCAAATCAGCTGGGAGCTTAATCTACTCACCGAAATATTCTATGCCGATGCCGTGCCCCTCAAAAGCATGGTCCGCGCCAATCCCGGTGTGCTGCTGCTACGCAACGGTACGGTTATCGATAAATGGCATTACAACAACCTACCCGATTTCAGCGGTTTGGATAACCGGTACTTTGCAAAAGCCTATCACGATGAATAAACCGAAACCTATTTTCCTTATCGGCTTCATGGGGAGCGGAAAAACTACTTGGGGGCGCAAACTCGCACTCAAAACCGGGCGGGTGTTCATCGATCTCGACGAAGAAATCGCCAACGAAGCGGGTATGCCCATTCCCGCGTACTTTTCACAACACGGCGAAACCGCCTTCCGGACATTGGAAAGCCGCATGCTCAAAAACCTGTCGCTCGATCAACCCGCTATTGTCGCCACCGGCGGCGGCACGCCCTGTTATTTCGACAACATCGACTGGATGAACAAAACCGGCAAAACCATCTACCTCTGCTTACCCGCCAAAGCCTTGTGGAGCCGGCTCATGCAGACCGATATCGCTTCGCGGCCTGCCCTCGGTGGGCTCACGGGCAAAGCGCTGCTTGACGATATTACCGCTAAGCTAGCCGAACGGACACCCCACTACCAGCAAGCCACGCACATCGTCGACCAGCTATCCCTACGGCTGGATGACCTGGTTAGCCTCTCGAAGTGATTTTTAGCTACAAATCGTTATCTTTATCCGGTTTTTACTTGCAAAAACAGGCTCTTTTATGGTTCGTTGCCCACTCCCGCTTCTGGTTCTCGCACTGATTGCCCTGGCCACCGCCTGTGTACCCGCCAATGTGGGTACGGGCGAATACAGGAACGTGGCGCGCGACATCCGGCTGGCTTCGGTCGACGAACTGTATCGTTTCCTGACTTATAACGACCGCCGCTTCCCCTTGATCAGTGCACACCGGGGTGGCCCAGCAGCGGGGTTTCCGGAAAATGCCTTGGAAACATTCGAGAACAGTTATCGCTATCAGCCGCTCATCATCGAATGCGACGTCCGCATGACCGCCGACTCCGTGCTCGTACTGATGCACGACGAGACACTCGACCGTACCACCTCCGGTACGGGGAAGGTAGTGGATTCGACCTTTCCGGCCCTGAAGGAGCTACGGCTGAAAGACCCCGGCGGAAAGGCCACCCCCTATCGCATCCCGACCCTCGACCAAGCCCTGAAATGGGGTTCGGGCAAGGTGGTTTTCACCATCGATGTAAAGCGGGGCGTACCCTACTCCATGGTCATCGATGCCATACGGCGCAACCAAGCGCAGGCATACAGCGTCGTGATCACCTACAATGCCGACCAGGCGGAGACGGTACACCAGCTAGCACCCGACCTTATGATTTCGGCCTCCATCCGTTCCCGCGAAGACCTGCTCAGACTCAACGACCGAAGCATTCCAGACAACCGGCTGGTGGCCTTTGTGGGAACGAGCACGGTACCCGCGGCGGTATACAAACAGCTGCACGACCACGGCATCCTCTGTATATTGGGCACCATCGGTAACATCGACAAGCAAGCGGCTACGCGGGGCGATACGGTGTATACCCGCTTGGTGGAAGGCGGGGCCGACATCCTTTCGACGGATAGGCCCCGGGAAGCCGGCAAAGCACTGCATACCTACCGCGCTGCCCATAAATTGACGTCCACCTTCATCAAATGATCCGGCAATGTCTATCCGAGTAACCGAGCTCCATAAACGCTATGGCCAGCACCCTGCCCTGAAAGGCCTTTCGTTCGAAGCACAGCCCGGACGTGTATTGGGATTCCTCGGCCCCAACGGTGCTGGGAAGACCACCACCATGAAGATCCTTTCCGGCAGCCTTGACCCCACCTCGGGGCAGGTCGCCATAAACGGCATAGACATCCAACAAGACAGCCTCACGGCGCGCCGCCATATCGGCTACCTGCCCGAAGACAATCCGCTTTACCACGATATGTACGTACGTGAGGCGCTCGCCTTCGTGGCAGGCTTGCACCGCATTGCTAACCGGCAGGCCCGGATAGCCGAAGTAATCGCCCTTACCGGACTCGCCGCCGAACAGCACAAGAAAATCCACCAATTATCAAAAGGATACCGCCAGCGCGTCGGACTGGCGCAGGCAATCCTCCACGATCCGGACATCCTCATCCTCGACGAGCCCACCTCCGGGCTGGACCCCAACCAACTGCAGGATATCCGCGCACTGATCAGGGACCTTGGCCGCACGAAAACCGTGTTGCTGTCTACCCACATCATGCAGGAGGTGGACGCCGTGTGCGACGATGTCATCATCATCCACGAAGGCCGGATCGTGGCCGATTTCCCCATGGATGAGCGAGCGGAAAGATACGCAGACAACAGCTTGGAAGCGCTATTTATCCGGCTGACCACCAACAATTAACCTCCGTTTACATGCGCTATTAAACAATATGGCACGTTTTGTGTTATTTACGTAACGAGTAAAAAACAATGTATCACAATTAGTTACATTAAACGAAAGACCATGAAACGTGTATTTTTATTTTCAGCATTATTTCTAGCCGGCGTATTCGCGGCAACCGCACAGGAGGTCAACAGGCCACAGACATCGGCCAATGTAGGCATCACTCCCGTTCAAAAAGGGAACTGGATCGTAGGTGGGAGTTTAGGGAGCCTGGGGTACAGTTTTGAGGGGGAAAGTTTCAGTTTAAGCCTTAACCCCCGCGCAGGGTATTTCATCTCGGACGGGGTAGCTCTTGGTTTGGGTCTGACCGGGTCGGTTTATACGGCACCGGATGCCGATGCCGTATGGGGTTATGGCGTAGCGCCGTTCGTCCGCTATTATTTCCCACAAGGTTCCAGCGCTTCGGGCCGGTTCTTTGCACAAGGGGACGTAGGCATTGCCGGGAGTTCGTTGGGATCGGGTGCTACCTTGGCATTGGGCGCTAACGTAGGCTATGCACATTTCATTACCCAAAGTGTGGCGTTGGAAGCTACGTTGGGTTACAATTACAGCAAGGCCACCGTTTCCGGAGCTGAGAAAGCAAGTGGCCTCAACGTAGGTCTCGGTTTCCAGATTTACCTGCCGGGCCAACGTTAAGCCATCCGCATGAACTAATTATTTCAAAAAAGCATCGGATTGCATTCGGTGCTTTTTTTATACCTTTGCCTCCATGCACATTTACATGGATAACGCGGCTACCACGCCGATCGACCCCGAGGTCATCGCCGCCATGGTAGCCACGATGGAACAAAATTATGGCAACCCCTCTTCCATCCACGCACATGGAAGGCAAGTAAAAACCATTGTGGAGAAAGCCCGGAAAACGGTTGCTGGGCTGCTCAACGTATCGCCGGCAGAGATATTTTTCACCTCGGGCGGCACCGAAGCCGACAATACGGCGATCGTAAGGGGCATCATCGACCACGGCATCAGCCATGCCATCACCTCGCCCCTGGAACACCACGCCGTATTGCATACGCTTGAAGAACTTGAGAAAAACGGCACCATCCGGCTTAGCCTGCTAGCGGTGGATGACAAAGGCAATGTGGACCTGCAACAGCTTGAACAATTGCTGAAAGACAACCCGCGTTCATTCGTATCGTTGATGCACGCCAACAACGAAATCGGCACCATCACCGATATCGAATACGCATCGGCACTGTGCAAACAGTACCAAGCGTTGTTCCACTCCGATACCGTGCAGACCATGGGACATTATATACATGATCTCAACAAGCTGCAAATTGACTTTGTGACCGGTGCGGCCCACAAATTCCACGGCCCCAAAGGCGTGGGATTCCTATATGTAAACCACCACACGAAGATAAAACCCTTTATCTATGGCGGCGCCCAGGAACGCAATATGCGCGGCGGCACCGAAAATGTATATGGCATCGTGGGGCTGGCCAAAGCACTCGAAATCTGCTACGCGCAGATGGCCGACCACCAGCAATACATCCAGGGTCTCAAAGACTACATGATTACCCAACTGAAAACACACATCCACGATATCCGGTTCAACGGCGACACTACGCCCGAAAACAGCCTATACACGGTGCTCAATGCGTCTTTCCCGTGTACCGACATGGCCGATATGCTGCTGTTCAACTTGGATATTTCGGGCATTTCGGCGTCGGGAGGCAGTGCGTGCAGCTCCGGATCGGATATCGGGTCGCACGTGCTACGTGCCATCCACGCTGATACCGAACGGCCCTGCGTGCGGTTCTCGTTCTCTAAAAACAATACACGGGAAGAGATTGATTTCGTTGTGGGAAAACTGCGCGAAATCTGTTTGGAAAAAGCGTAATCCGGCACTGACATCCTGCCATTTACAACCTGAGTTATCGAACTCAGGTTACAGGTCGCCATCGTCATCATCGCTGCCTGTAACCAGGCGGTACGCTCCTTGCAATTCCGATAGGGCGTGCATATCGCGCTTGTTACGGGCAGCCTGCATACCACTTTCATAGATGGCCTCCGCATCCGCTTTCCGCCCCAGGGCCTCATACAGCTTACCGAGGTGGTAATACGTGCCTACATAATCGGGGTGGTCGTTCACCAACGCTTCGTAGTGCCGCAACGCATCTTCCGTATGCCCCAACTTGAGGTGTTCCGTAGCCAGTGCATACGCCAGAAAGGCATCCCCCGGGCTTTCCTTCAGAAATTCGATCAACTGTTGTAACCGGTTGCTCATGTTGCAAACATAGCAATTTTACTTATTTTTAATTCCTATCTTTATTGCCTTAAACAACTCATAAAACGATATCCATGGATCGCAGAACTTTCATCGCATTAGGAGCGGCTTCCGGCGCCCTATTGGCCAGCCCTGCCGTACAAGCCGCACAACCCGTCATAAAAAAACGCTACCAGAACGGTACCAGCCCATGGCCCATTTGCTTGGACACCGCAACGGTACGACCTGCGTCCCTACGTGAGAAAGTAAAGATTGCGGCCACGGCGGGTTATGATGCCATCGAGCCGTGGGATGGCGAGCTGGCGGAATTTGAGGCGGGCGGGGGTAATCTCAAGGATCTGGGAAAGGAAATCAGGGACCTTGGGCTTTTCGTGCCGAGTGTGATCGGCCTGTGGAATGCACTGCCGCCAACGCGGGAACTATTTGAGGAGTCCCTCACCGATACCCGGCGGCGCATGCGGATGGCCGCCGACATCGGATCCGAGCATATCCAGACCATCCCGAACACGGTTGGCGATAACTATAACCAACAATGGGTATCCCGTCGCTACCGTGACCTGATCGAACTGGCAAAAAACGACTACGGCCTACATGCCGCACTGGTCTTCGTCAAATATTTCCCCCTGAAAACGTTGGGCCAAGCGATGGCCGTGGCACTCGATGCCAACCACCCCGATGCCATGGTCATACCCGACACCTACCACATGCATATTTCGGAAGGGGGCTTTGAGGGGCTACCGCTCATCAGTGGGAAAAGCATTGCCATCTTCCAGTTTGCTGATGCACCCGCCACACCGGCGATCGGCCAGTTGGAGGATAGCCACCGGGTATATCCCGGTGACGGGATCCTGCCATTGACCAAGGTACTTCGCGACCTCAAGGCCACCGGTTTCGAAAAATGTGTATCATTGGAACTGTATAACCCCGAATATTGGAAGCAAGACCTACAACAAGTGGCCGAAACGGGGCTCCGGAAAACCCTCGCGGTTATCCGAGAGGCCGGTGTTTAAGACGCTGACCAGCGAATTTGCCGAAACTTAGTTGTCGGCAAATTCGCTGCAATCCATATCTTTCCAGTCTGCAATCGCATCTTCCGCGGCCTTTTTATACTCCGGATACAAGTTGCAATTTTGGGCGGCTTTCAGGTAATCCACGCCAATTTTTTTCATTTTATCGCAATTGGCCACGCTAGGGTCGTCAGAAAAAGCCTTTATCGCGTTTGAAAAAGATTCACTTAGCTTTAGGACATCATCACAACCGCCGACCCCGAGCGGGTTTGCTTTTTTACAGCCGCTCATAGACGTCGCAATCACGGCGACCGACGTAATCGTCAATACCAGCGTTCTACGCAAGGTGTGTTTACTCAAATAATTCATCGTGTATTCGATTTAAATAGTTAATAATCAATAGAGTGTAAAAGTATAGACCTTTTACGGGCTACGCACCCCCCCAAAGGGGGTATTTTGTCTTATGCTATCAATAAGTAGGTTTAGTTAGTATCCCGAGGGGGATACAATCCCTGGTATTCCTTTTTATGGATGGCCATCGAAACGGGTTTCAGTTCCGTGCAAACCATCCTCACATTCCCCTTCTTCCCCGTTTTGGGTACATACTCCATCTCCATGAATAACGCGTTGGGGCCCAGGTCCGGTAAACCCTTGGGAAGGTACTCAGACTTCATCATGCCGCCTATCATCCCTACCGGCGCTTCATCGGTCATCCATACCTTTGAAATCCCGTCGTCTGTTTCCACCTGGAAACCCTTGCAGCGATAACCGAGAATGGTCTTGCTTTCAATCGGTGTGACTGCTACCTCCTCGGTCGCTTCTTCGGCAGCCTCTTTCATGTATTGGTCGAGGATCTGCTGGTTGCCGTCGAGTCGAATGACCGTCTTTTGCTTGCCGTCATCCATAAACATCACCATGCTTTTGATAGCCATATCCATCACGGCGACCTGGCCGGAAGCCTCTCCGGCCTGCACTTCCGTACCGAAATACGTGGCGTCCGGTTCCAGCCAATACAACACATTGGCTTCTTCCGTTTCGGTGTCGTCCACAACGTTCATCGTGGCCCGGTAAGAGAAGGTATAGGTATCGGGCACATCTTCCATATTGCCGCCGCCAAGCATCGTAGCCAGCGCAGATGACCCCACACCTTTGTCTTTCTTCGTATCTTCTTTAGCGCCTTCCTCGAAAACTTTGTCCAGCGCCTTGTCCGTCTTTTTCTCCGCTTCGCGCTCTACCCGACGCTCTACGGTACGTTCGGCAGCTTTTTCCGCTTTCTTTGCCAGCTTCTCCAGAAACTGGCCGTTGGCGACCCCGATACTTCCAGTGGTTACCGCTAAAATCAGTAAAGTGGTTCTATAATTCATGGCAGCTACATTTCTTCTTACCTAATCGATTCAGGAAACAAAGGTCGCCACAAATAGATAGCCGTCCAATACACCAAATTAGGTATTTATTCCCCTCGCCTACGTCCCGGCCGCGCAAGCTGCCGCATGCGCAGGCCGGCCAGACCGGAAAAGCCGCTTACCAAGGCCACCACTAACGCGGAAACCACCAGCATAAGCACCATCCCCCCCGTACCGGCGGCAAACGGTGCACCCCCGGTGAAGATACCCGCGACCTGCGCAGCCAACCCCGACCCGGTAGCCAGATGCAGGTAAACGGAATACCCCACCCACAGCAGGGCACCGGCCCCTGCCGATTGCCAAAAGGCACTTGCGGCATGCCGCGGTAACCACCAGCACCCTGCAAAGCAAACCGGCGCAATGACCCACCAAGGTCCTACGTAAGACAATACCGCGCCCGCAACGAGTATAAATAGGAAAAGCATATCGATTTATTTTTTCGGTTTCAACACCACCTGCCGGCGTAACCGCGGCGATTGTTCATCCACTGTTTTCAGGAACAGCAGCGTATCCAACTCACCATGGGCCCACCGGCCGATCATGTTATCGTAATACACACTGCCGGGATTGCCCGATTGCCCTCCGGGATATAATCCGTACGCCTGCGGCCATTCACTATCCAGTTGCACTACCATCCGCCACGAGGGACCATGCGTGCCCGACGTGGCATTGACGATGCTGCTTCCCCCGCCGTTTACAATACCCGTGCGGCCAAATGACGTGAAATTCGGCACCAAGTGCATGATGCGGGTATTTTTCACACTGCTCCATGCCCACCCATCCGCTGAGAGTTCACCGAACCGCTCGCGCAAGGCACTTACCGTCCGCCGGAAGCTCCCGCAAATGATGGCATCGATGGTTTCCACGGTATCGGCGGTAAGCACGTTGTCAAACCACTTCGCATCTGGCTCGTGGTTGATGAGCTGGTAGGTACGGTCCAGACTTGGATATAGCAGCTGTTCGTTCCCCGGGAACTCATCCGCCCAGACCGCGTCGCACAGCTTATCCAGCCAGCTCTCGAAAATCGTCGCGCCCACGGCATCGGCGTCGTTGCGGTAGTCCCACCGTTCGAGGGCATCGTACTCCGCTGAGCGCCTGATGGAATCGTCGGTCGCCAGTCCGCGTAGCAACCGCGGCAATATCCGCCGGGCATCCACATTGAAATTATCGTTCTGCAGATCTCGCAAGCTATCGGCTGTAGCGGTCGTCATCGCTTCCAGGCGCTCATTGATACGCAAGGCACGGCTGGCGTGGGCAAACCTCCAATCGAGGTAATAAGGGTAGGTTGTATCGGCCGGGAATTGGTTGGCCGAACTCACGAATCCCCGCGGTGGGTTCCTCACCGCGGGGTTCTGTTCCCGCGGAATCCAGCCTTGCCAGTCATGTGCTGCCAGCGTGCCATCAAGGAGGTACTTCCCCTGCCCTTCCCACTTGAGCGGTAGCTTGCCGTTCGAGGTGATGGCGATATCTCCATCGTTGCTCGAAAACACGAAATTCTGCGCCGGCGCAGTGAAATACGCCAACGCCGCGCGGTAATCGCTGTAGTCTTTGGCACGGTTGAGGTAGTGGAACGTCAGCACATCGGCTCCGTCGGTTTCATTCGTTACCCACCGCATGGCATAGCCCACGGGCACCCTATCGGTATAGCCGGTTGTGGATGGCTTATGGTATACCACCGGCCCTTGGTGGGTATAATACAGGGTATCCTGCAATTCGTCCCCCCCTTTCACGGTGAAGGTTTCCACATACATGGTCGTAGGCTTCCATTGCCCATCGTGCCAATATTCGCGGCATGTGCTGTCGCGGAAGCGCGTACGGTAAAAATCCATCACGTCGGAACCGACGTTTGTAACGCCCCAAGCCACATCTTTGTTGAAGCCAATGATGATGGCCGGCGTACCGGGCAGGGCTACGCCATACACATTTACACTGGGCGATGAAAGCTGCATCTGGTACCAGATGGAAGGCAAGGTAAGTTGCAGGTGTGGGTCGTTGGCCAGTATGGGGAGGCCCGTCGCAGATCGACTGCCCCCTACGGCCCAGTTGTTGCTGCCCACTTCGGGCCGTGGTGCCGGCACCGAAAACGCCAGCAAGCCGCTATCGGGGCTGACAGTGACCTCCTGGGGCACCGGCGGAACCGCCATTGGATTAAAATCCCACACCGTTCCTTCTGGCACGATGGGCGATTCCATAGCCGGGTAGTTCGGGAAAAGGTCGGCCACCACCTCGGGGCCGTACTTCGCCAGCACGTGGGTAAGCCGCACATCATTGCTGCCTCCGTTGAGCGTGTTGCGCATGTTCATCAGCATCAGGATCGATTTATAGGGCGACCACGGTTCAGGGGCATAGTTCAACAGCTTATATTCGACTGGAAGGTCCTTGTAGTCCAACTGTGCGATGTACGCATTCACGCCTGCCGCATAGGCATCCAGCACCTTCTTAGCCACCGTATCGGCCGCCAGCCGCTCGGCAATAGCCTCCGCGGAGCGGGCCATGCCCATCCGTCTGTTGAAACGGTCGTATTCAAGTGCCGCCCCGCCCACCACTTCCGTGAGGCGGCCAGCGGCCACGAGCGTATAAAATTCCATCTGCCACAGGCGGTCGCGCGCGATGACATACCCTTGTGCAAAATAAAGGTCCTCGTCGTTTTGGGCAAAGATGTGCGGCACGGCATTATCGTCATACCGTACCACCACTTCGTCGGTTACACCCCGCAGCGTGATCTCGCTGCCGCCGCCCGCCCTGCCGGTGTCCGTATTCTGGAAGTAGCCGTGGAACGGACTGAGCAACTTACCCAGCGGAGGCAACACTCCCCAAGCGTGATGGAAAACGTAAATCAGCAGCAAAGCAATCGCCAATGGCCAGATATGCTTGATGAGTTTCGTCATTAGTGAGGGGTTGTTTTCTTATAAAGGTTATCTAATCCATTCAAACATAGCTAAACCATACGGAACATGCAAATGCAATGCTGGCCACAAAAAAAATCCAGCCCCGTGGGTACGGGAGCTGGATTAGGAAATAACAGGCGATGTACCTGTCGTTAATCAGTTGGCCAGCGAATTGATATAGGCCGCAATCCGGAGTGCATCTGCCTTTGGCACATGGGGCATGGGCGGCATCTCGGTGGCATAGCCGGGCCAGTTTGCGGGTTGCGGGCTGTAAATCAACTCCACGATTTTCTCGTTTGAATACTTCCGTTTGGCGATATCCTTATACGAAGGTCCGATCTGCTTCTTATCGGGATTGTGGCAGGCGATGCACGTATATTTTGCGAGTAACCCTTCGATCTCCTTGAAAGTGGGTGCTTTGGCGGCCACAGCTTTTACCGATGGGGCCTTTACAGGCGCTGCCGACCCGGCTGCGGGCTTCGATGAAGGCCCCGCGGGGGCTGGTATCGGTTCGGGTTCCGCCACGGGGATGGAGCTGTCTTTGGTGCTTACCTCATTCATCGACAACTTCGGCCCTTGGGGGATGCTGTGTAATGTATAATAGGCAGTTGGGTGGATCAGCGAATAAAACCTGTCTTTTTCCCGGATTCCATCCAGTGTGATGGTATGGATATAGTGTTCCTTGAGGCTATCCACAATGATCCGCGCGCGCAATCCGTCTGCGGAAACCTTCACCCCTTTTATCCGATTCGACTGCATGTCTACAGGCGGACTGCCATAAACCGGGTGGTATTTATAGGTATAACTTTCCACATGGTAAGAGGCAAGGTCATTGGCAGAAGCCGTATTTACCGGCAGCGTAAAGGTGATTTCAAACCCATCGGGCATCGCTTTCACCGTCTGCATTTCAAAAGGGATCTCACCGTTCCATTCCAACCGTTCAAGCCCTTCGTTGGCGTCGCCTGCAGAACCCCACCCGCGGTTGGTCTCACCGACGAACAACGAACCATCCGGAGCCCACGTTATGCGCAGCACGCCCGACCGGAATCCGCTACGGAATCCAATGGCCGCTCCCTGTAGTTCGCCGTTTACCTCCTCCAGCATCACCCGCGATAACATGCTCATCCCCTGGTCGCCCACCAACACTTGTCCCGAAAAGGGACCGAATACCCCATCGGGGATAACCGTCGGCTGTGACGAGGAAATGCCCAGTATACCGTGTGGTAGCCATACGGCAGGCAACCGGAATTCGGCAAATTCCTGCTTGGCATCGAACGCTGTCTTATATTGCTCGTTGATGATGTTTTCCGGCTTGATAAACCGGCCCTGGTCATTCTTGACACGGCGCTCATCCATTTTCGAGACAAATTGCTCCGTGGTCAGTTTAACGGGAGACCCCGGGAGACCAGCCCAACGTAGTCCGGCTGGATGCCCCATAAAATCACCCTTGTTCACCTGCCACAGGCCGCCGGATCCCATCCAGTCACCTTGGTTCTCGGTATAGAAAAACTGCCCGTTGAGCAGGCCCGGACCAGCGGGTGAGCGCATACCGGTAGCCCAGGGGGTGAGCTTGCCTTCCTCGGTGATATTCACCGCCCAACCGCGCCAAGGCACGCGGCTTTCACCGCGCCACCACTCCTCGTCGCCAAAAGCCACATTACCCGTCACGAAGAAAGACCCGTCGGGTGCAATGATTGGGCCGAAGGAGTATTCGTGGTAGTGACCCGACAGTGGCCACGCATATATCGTTTCATATACGTCGGCCTTGCCGTCGTTGTCCGTATCAACGAGCTTGGTAAGTTCGCCGCGCTGGGCACAGTACAAGGCCCCATCTTTATAGGCGAGGCCTAGGATTTCGTGCAGGCCCGAGGCGAACTTACGGAAGTAGGGGTTGCCACTGGTGGGGTTTTCGATGATATAGACATCGCCACGCCGCGTGCTGACACCAAGGTTGCCGTTGGGAAGCATGGCCAAGCCACCCACCTCCAGGATAATGCCCTCCGGTGTGCGTACCTTCCGGATCCGGAAATAATCTTCCTCTTTGGGGCTCTCTTGGGCAGAAAGGCTGAATACCGCCGTAAGCGCCATCGCCATCACTGCGATTCGTTTAAAATAAGATGTATGTTTAGTATTCGTAGTCATGGTCAACAGTTAGAAGATAATGGAATAACGGGTTATACTGGTTACGGGCACCAGCAATTCCTTGCCGGTTGGTTGGTCCCGAACGAAAGGCTTGGCCTTTCCGGTCTCTTCTATCCGAAGGTACCAACGATTGTCACCGATCAGGAATACACCTTTCCCTTGGTCAACGATGGTAGGTGCCACGGCCAACCGTAGGTACAGGCCATCGGTATTACCGTTGACCGTTATGGTCCTGGTAAATCCTTCGCCGTTGGTCAGTGGACGGATAGCATCCGTTGCCTGCTGGCCGTATATCACGTATCGGAACGTCGGGAGGTCGTGGGCATCCAGCACGTATCCATTGGGTTTGTAGCCCGTACCCGCCGTATCCGCAGGCCATGGATTATCCGCGGCTACCAGTTTTCCTACGGCAAGACTCGGCACCCCAAAATGGACGGGGCTTCCCAACACCCTTGACGTACCGTTTCCGCGGTTGTTCCACATGGGGGTAGCATCCAGGAAGCCGCCCCGCCATACTTGGAACAGGTTGCCCTTATCGAGGTCATACGTATAATGGACCTGTGCCGGGTGCCCAACGGAAATCGCATGCACCACCCGCGGTCCATCGGGAACATCCATAAAGCTACGTAGGGTGGTGTTTACCTGCGCGGAAACCAAGATCGGGTCAGCGCCGTTCCGATCCCGCGAATCTGCGGCTTCGGCCAGTTTATTGATCGTGACATCCTTCAACGCCACGGCTCCACGGGATACCGCAAGGCGTACAGGTTCCGCTGCTTTTCCATTTCCGTTGGCCTTTTCGGGAGCCTGTAATTGTACGTCCTCATGGATAATCACACCATTGAGTTCCGCCCGAAGGAGCCGCGCGGGGGCGATTTGCTGTCCATTGCCATCAAATCGGGGTGCCCTGAATTGGATATGCATCCGCTGCCAAAGCCCCGGTGCGCGCCCAACCTGCTGTCTTGGTGGATAGCCCGCTGCCCCGCCGTTGGTCAGGGCTGTAGGGGTGGCCACGCCCCGGCTATCGGCCAAGGTAACAGGATAAACGCCGTGCAAATACAACGTTGCTTCGGCCCCTTCGGCCAGCAGGTAGTTGAACGCAAGTTCGATATCGCCATAAGCGGTAGCGGTGACCAGGTCTTCGGGGCGCCCTTTCCGGTCGGATGCATGGACTAAAATACCGTCGCCCGGCGACGTCATCAATACCTGTTGTTTGGACAACGGTACGGTAGCGCTACCCACGGACTCCCAGCCTTTGGCAGGCGTGGTAAAAACTTGCGTTTGCGCATTCGCTGCCAGGCACAACAGTAACGTGGCATGAGCAGTGAATGCAAATGATTTCGAAAAAAACTTCAATAAGTTCATGAATCGGTTTGCTTTTGTATCTTGTATCTTAAAATTTGGTCGCTAAGATAAATTTAAATCTGTTATTCCCAATAAAGCGATTTAGTTTTTTCAGGGGCATGTGCCGGTAGATTGATTCAATTAAGCCGTTCCGACAAAATCAACAGCAATCCCTTCCACTTTCTCCAGTCGGCCCAACACCTTCCCCACGTGCGTCTGCCGGATTTCCAGCTCCATCACACAGCGATTGTCGAAATCTTGCTTCCGAACCGTTACGTCTTCATCCTTCACGATGCGCATCACCTCGTTGAGCTGCTCATAGGTGAACGCTACGCTATACACGTCATTGACCGTTAGCTCTATGACATCCGCCGCCTGCAGCGCGTCCTGCGCTGCAGCCTTATAGGCATGGATAAGGCCCGGGACGCCCAGTAGCGTGCCACCGAAATAACGCACCACCACCAAAAGCACGTTGGTTACATCGGCCGAAAGCAAGGCGTTGAGGATGGGCCTGCCCGCCGTACCCGACGGCTCGCCGTCATCGTTGATGCGGAAAACAGAGCGGTCGGGCGTGAGCCGGTACGCCCAGCAGTGGTGCCGTGCTTTGGGGTGCAGCGCCTTCAGCGCGCTTACCAGCTCCCTTGCCGCCGCCTCCCCCTTCAATGGGTAGGCATAAGCGATAAACTTACTACCACGGTCTTTGAACTGCCCCTCCGATGGCGCAGCTATGGTTTTATACGTATCTTCAAATAAACTCACAGATAAGCAATTATCAGTACGGATATCACGGCCAAGATGATCCCGATTTTATTGACTTTCGACAGTTTTTCGCGGAATAAATATATACCCACAAGGGCACCCAACGCAATCACCCCCACGTTCATACCGGTAAAAACAATGGATGGATTGTCCGGAAGCGCCCGGTGGGCCTTCATGTAAAAAAGGATATTGGCGAAATTGAACCCACCCAACACCACTCCCCAAAAGATGGCATGCACGGAGAATTTTTTGTGCGCCACCGTGAGGTGATATACCAAGAAGGCAAATGCAATCAACATAGCCAGGCAGAAAACCACCAGCATCGATGTGGTGTAAGGCACCCCGGTGTGCTGGGCTATTTGCTTGAATAGGATATCGATGACGCCGTAACCGAAAAAAACGACTAGGGGGAAAAGCCACGTCCGGTGGTTGCGTCCGTATTGGTTTTTACCCTTGTGCCAACCGATGCTGCATAGGATACCGCCGATACCTACGGCAACACCGATCAGCTTGCCTGCCTGCGGCGATTCATTGAACAGCCAAAAGGCAGCAATGAGGGCAATAAACAGTGATAGACGCTGGGCTACCTCCGTACGCACGATACCCGCATGGCGGATGGAAGCGCTGAGCGCAAAGAAAATACCTGGAAGCAAAACGGCCAAAGCTGCATATTGCCATATGGGGGCACCCCGGAGCAATTCAATCGACATTTGTGGTCGCAGAAAAAGCCACGTGCAACCTACCGTCATGGGATAATTCCACGCAATTAACTGCGTGGTATCCACTTGATACTGCCGGGCCAGTTTAAGGATAACCGACACCGTGACACTACAGAAGACACTGAACAAAACGTATATCATGAGCCTGATCTGACGCCGGCTAAGTTAATAATACTTTGCAAAGCAACCTATGTTGTATAACATGAAACCTTTGTTGATTAACAACGAAACTTTGTTGTATAGCAACGAGCCTTTGTTGTATAACAACGAAACTTTGTTGATTAACAACGAGCCTTTGTTGATTAACAACAGACCTTTGTTGTATAACGACAGACCTTTGTTGTATAACAACGAAACTTTGTTGATTAACAACAGACCTTTGTTGTATAACGACAGACCTTTGTTGTATAACAACGGACTTATGTTATATAACAACGAACCCATGTTGTATAGCAACGGACTTATGTTATATAACAACGAACCCATGTTGTATAACAACGGACTTATGTTGTATAACAACGGACTTATGTTGTATAGCAACGGACTTATGTTGTATACCTAAGGAGTCCATGTTGTATAACAACAAGCCTTTGTTGTACAACAAAGAACCTTGTTTGACCAAACTGATCCTAGCATGAATCGGATTTGCTTTACGCCTTATCTTTCACTAATTTCGCACCCCTAAATAAGTACTATATAAGTACTGTAACGCAGAAGGTCCATGAGCATATCCAAGACATACAACCCCAAGGAAGCCGAAAACAAATGGTACTCATATTGGAAAGACAATGGCTTTTTCCGCTCGGTACCCGATGAACGGGAACCCTACACCATCGTGATGCCACCACCGAACGTGACGGGCGTACTCCACATGGGTCATATGCTCAACAACACTATCCAGGATGTGCTCATCCGGCGCGCCCGCATGCAGGGCAAAAACGCCTGCTGGGTACCGGGAACCGACCACGCTTCCATCGCCACCGAAGCCAAGGTGGTAGCGATGCTTAAGGAACAGGATATCAATAAAAAAGACCTCACACGTGAACAGTTCCTTGACTATGCATGGGAGTGGAAGGAGAAGTACGGCGGCATCATCCTGAAGCAACTGGAAAAACTGGGGGCTTCGTGCGATTGGGACAGGACCCGATTCACCATGGACCCCGACCTCTCCGATGCGGTGATCGACACGTTCATCCGGCTGTACCGCGAAGGGTACATCTACCGGGGCATACGGATGGTCAATTGGGACCCGCAGGGCCGCACGGCCGTATCGGACGAAGAAGTCATCCGTCGCGAGGTAAACCAAACGCTCTACTACGTGCGCTATGCGGTGAAAAATGTGCCGGGCGGTGCCCCCACCTACCTCACCATCGCCACCACGCGGCCGGAAACGATTATGGCGGATAGTGCCATCTGCATCCATCCGAACGACGAGCGTTGGGCACACCTGAAGGGTAAAACGGCCATCGTTCCGCTCATCAACCGCGAAATCCCCATCATCGAAGACGAATATGTAGACATCGCTTTCGGCACGGGCTGCTTAAAGGTAACCCCCGCGCACGACCTGAACGACTACGAACTGGGGCAAAAGCATAACCTAGCCGTCATCGATATCCTGAACGACGACGGTACGCTCAATGAAAAAGCAGAAATCCTGGTGGGCGAAGACCGCTTCAAAGCACGCAAGGAAGTGGCCAGGCTACTCGACGAGGCCGGCCTGCTGGAAAAAACAGAGCCTTACACCTCACAGGTTGGCTTTTCCGAGCGTACGGACGCGGCCATCGAGCCCAGGCTTTCCATGCAGTGGTTCTGCCGGATGCAGGAACTGGCGAAACCCGCGCTTGATTATGTGTTGAACGGCGACGTGAAACTGATTCCCGACAAGTTCGTCAACACCTACCGCCACTGGATGGAAAACATCAAGGACTGGACCATCAGTAGGCAACTGTGGTGGGGCCAGCGTATCCCCGCGTGGTACAATGAACAGGGTGAATGGGTGGTTGCCAAAACGGAAGAAGAAGCCTCCGCGCTGTTCACCACCGAGGGCAAAACCACGGTGGGTATCCGCCAGGAAGACGACGTACTGGATACCTGGTTCTCATCGGGCCTATGGCCCATGTCGGTATTCGATGGCACGCGGTACCCCGACAACGAGGATATCCGCTACTACTACCCCACCAACGACCTTGTCACCGCACCCGAAATCCTGTTTTTCTGGGTGGCCCGCATGATCATCTTCGGCCACGAGTTCCGCGGCGCGCCCCCTTTCAAAAACGTATACCTCACCGGTATTGTACGCGACAAACTGGGCCGCAAGATGTCCAAATCGCTCGGCAACTCACCCGACCCCATCGAGTTAATGCAACAATACGGCACCGACGGCGTGCGCGTGGGCATGCTCCTCTCCTCACCCGCCGGCAACGACCTGATGTTTGACGTGGCATATTGCGAGCAGGGGCGTAATTTTGCCAATAAGATATGGAACGCCTTCCGGCTGGTGAAGGGCTGGGAAGTAGACGGTAGCACGGCTTCATCCGCCCAGCGGGAAGCTGCCGTTTGGTTCGGCCATCGGTTCAACCAGGCACTCGCCGAAATCGAGGGCCACTTTGCCAGCTACCGGATATCCGACGCGCTGATGACTACCTACAAATTGGTGTGGGACGATTTCTGCTCGTGGTACCTCGAGCTGGCGAAACCGGCCTACCAGCAACCCATCGCCCGGGAGGCCTTTGATGCCACCGTGGGTTTCTTCGAGTCGGTACTCAAACTCATCCACCCCTTCATGCCGTTTATCAGCGAGGAACTGTGGCACGACGAGCTTTTCGGTGAACGCGACGCGCACGACTGCTGCATCGTAGCTCCATACCCGGAAAGTGATGGATACGACAGCAACGTACTAACTGACTTCGCCGTGGTGCAGCAGGTGGTATCGGAAATACGCAACCTCCGCAATGCGAAGCAGCTGTCGCCCAAAACCACCTTGCCCTTGGCCATCAACGCCACATCGGATGTGGACTACAAGCGGTACACCGAGGCACTGGAAAAAATGGCCAACGTGGCCAACATCCGCTTTACTACGGAGAAACCGGCTGGTTCGACAAGTTTCCTCGTGGGTAAGGACGAATGCTATGTGGATATTGCCGAGCAGATCGATGTGGAAGCCGAAAAGGAACGGATTACCAAAGAGATAGCCTACCTCAACGGTTTCCTGAAATCCGTGAATGCCAAGCTGAGCAACGAGCGGTTCGTACAGAATGCAAAACCGGAAATCGTGGCCAACGAACGGAACAAGCAAGCCGACGCGGAGGCAAAGCTGCAATTGTTGACGGAGAATTTGGCTAGCCTTTAGTTATTTACGGTTTTCTCCGTACCTTTGCCCGTCGAATCATGAGCAAACGAGTTGCGTTTTATACCTTGGGATGTAAGCTGAATTTTTCGGAAACGTCTGCTATTGGCCGTGTTTTCCAAGATGCGGGGTACACGCCCACGCCGTTCCACACCCCTGCGGACATTTACGTGATCAACACTTGCTCGGTAACGGAGAACGCCGACCGGAAATGCCGCAAGGTGGTCCGCGAAGCCCTTAGCCATTCGCCCAATGCCTACATCGTGGTAGTGGGCTGCTACGCCCAGCTGAAACCGCGCGAAATCACGGAAATACCGGGCGTAGACATGGTACTTGGAGCTGCTGAGAAATTCAATATCATTGAACATATCAGTGACTTAACAAAGCCAACTAAACCGGTTATACATAACGCACCGATAGCCGAAACGAACGTATTCGTTCCCGCGTTTTCGATGGGCGACCGTACCCGCACGTTCCTGAAAGTACAGGATGGATGTGACTATTCGTGTACGTTCTGCACCATCCCGCTGGCGCGCGGCGCCAGCCGTAGCGGCACCATCGCCGACATCGTGAGCCAGGCTGAAGACATCGGCGCTTCGGGCATCAAGGAGATTGTGCTGACGGGCGTGAACATAGGCGACTTCGGCATTCGCGGTAGCGAGCGCCAAGAGCGGTTCATCGATCTGGTACGGGCGCTAGATAACGTGGAGTCGGTGTCGCGGTTCCGCATATCCTCCATCGAGCCCAACCTGCTTACCGACGAGATCATTGCTTTCGTGGCACAGTCCAAACGGTTTGTGCCCCATTTCCATATCCCCCTGCAGTCGGGTTCCGACAGGATACTTGGGCTCATGCGAAGGCGGTACAAGCGAGCGCTGTATGCCGACCGGGTGGCGAAAATCAAGTCCTTGATGCCCCACTGCTGCATCGGCGTAGACGTGATTGTGGGTTTCCCCGGCGAGACGCGCGAAGACTTCCTCGATACCTACCAGTTCCTCAATGAGCTGGATATTTCCTACCTGCACGTATTTACTTACTCCGAACGCGAAAACACCATTGCCGCCCAGATGGAGGGTGCCGTGCCCGGCGCACAGCGTGGCGACCGCAGCAAGATGCTGCATATCCTATCGGAAAAGAAACGGCGTGCCTTTTACCAAACCCAGTTGGGAAAGGAAGGCGACGTGCTGTTCGAAAGTGACATCAAAGACGGGTACATGCACGGATTCAGCCGGAATTATGTAAAAGTACGCACACCGTATGATCCATTACTGGTAAATGAAACCGTCACGGTGAAGTTTACCGAAATCACCGAACAAGGTGAAATGGATATCGAAGAGTTATCCGAAATGCTGGAGCAATAGTCGGGGAGTTGCAAGTTATACGCTTTGCGGTAACGATCTGGGGCTAGCAATACACATCAGTTTAACCAATACGATTATAAATACGACCTAAATTCCCAGAAACTGCGGTTAACGGCTACAAATCGGCAGACAAATCCCAACCGTATATGTAATTCCCCCCTTCCGATTCTTGTATACTCCTTATTTTCATCGTCCATTTAGTAGATGGCGGTGCACTGATACCGAAACCGTCTTCTCTGAACGAATCTCCATTGATTTCAATCAAGAACATATTGCTTACGGCTTTATATGCGGAAGTCTCACCCACTTCAATGGTCCCGAAATCAGCCACCCGCTCCACCCCGTCAAAATTAGTGTTGGATGTGTTTGGCAGGGCCTTTACTGAAAAGGGACCAGAAAGTATGTTGTTGGGTACGTTATTATCGGTATCGTTCATGACGCGAAGGTAGACGGTAGCTGTTTCGTCATCTACGCTGCTTTTCTTGCAGCCGACAAAAACAGTAAAAAGTAATGCCATGCAATACCACACGAATGGATTGATCGTCTTTTTCATAAGATATAAAATTTGTTAGACCACAAATGTACAGAAAGTAATCACATTTTTTCAACTCCAAAATTAACACTAAATTATAAGCTTATTCCCAATCAAAATTGCTGGTGTACCGGTAGGTATCAAAAGCCATATTTCCACCGACGGTCGCATACACCCCCACATTCTTGTTCAGGATAATATCCAACCCTCCGTCTGTTGGTATAAAGTACCACCCTCCGGGCTGCTCCGGCCCGGTGGGCAAGCCGCTGAACGTATATAGCGTATTCGTTTCAAGGTTGTAGGCTTTGGTATGAGTCACGATAGGCACATTCGACTGGATGTTTCCTTCAACAATGAACAGAAAATTGCCATGTACCTGTGCGGATAGCATGGTTAACCCGTCTTCTGTCAGCGCTGCTTTATAGACCTTTGTCGTAGTAGGCGATGTGATTTCTTTTATGGCGCCATCTCCCACAAACAGGTACCGATTATCGAAAGCCACTATCCTCGCGCCATCTATACCCATATAATGTTCCTGACCTGTGCGTTTATAAAGCAATTGGAATGAATTATCGCGGAACACGTAGAAGTTTTCTTCGGGGGTGCTGATGTTGCGATTCTGGGTCTGTAGGATAAATTCACCGTCGAGGCCCTTCGCCCAACCGACAGCGATTGTCCAGTTCTCCGAATCGGGTATCCGGTCAAGAATCTTCATCCATTTTTTCGTTGCGTCGTCCCACTTCCAAAGGTATGCGGGGTCGTCCAAGTTGTATTTGGTAATCAAGAATAGGTCGTTATCAGCTTGTACCCCGTAGGTCAAAGATACAGGCGATTCAAGGTCCGTATGCTCCTGCTCGTAAACCGATGATTTTCCGCTTTTCACATCGTAATAAGCGGTGATAATGTTAGAAACACCGGTTTTCTTGGTGTATTCTGCACCGGCCGTCAGGATATAGTCCTGGGTGTACAGCGGTTCGTAAATCCAATAATTTTCGATTTTCACAAATTCGGCACCTTCTAGCAAAGATAGCGTCCGCGTAGCCTGATAGCCGGTGTTGTATGTCCGGACCATGTAGAGCTTATCGCCTATTTCCATGATGGAGCTGACGTGGTGGTGATGGTTTTGCGCAAGCGGATACGTTTTCGTTATGGTCCAGGTCAGCTCATCGCCGAATACATGCGTCTTTACCGACCCGCCGTTGCGGACAACACCGCCGTCCTCTTCCGTGACGGGACCATCGGCTACGGGGCTCTGCTTACTGCATCCGGCCAGTGTTACCGTTAGTGCGAATGCCATATAGATATAGTACCTTATTTCCATTGCTTTCATTGCTTTCAAAGGTATAACCCCTCCCTATTGAAAAAAATGGGGCATCTGCCCTATTTCTCGGCGCGCATCAACTAGGTAATATTGCAGCGTAATAAATCTTTACGACGTTATGAACAAGCATTTACCCCTCCTCCTGGCATTCTGCGCTTTCGCCAGCTGTAAAAAAGACAATCCCGGTCCCGACCCGAAAGACATGGCCACCTCCTCATTGGAGATGAAAATGGACGGACGGGACCTGAGCCTAGATGAAAAGGCCCTCCAAGCGCTGTATTATGCCGACGAGGGTGAAGTTTCCGGAGCGCTGGAAGTCAGCGGACAGCTACCCGAAGATGAACGTATTGTCTTCTTCCTGGATGAAACCAAAGCACAGACCATCAGCCTCAGCCAACACTTCCCAGCCGTGATTGCCCTGTCTTTCAATGGCGCTAACCCGCTATCAGAGTCGGTCAGCGAAGATAAGGGCGGGATACCGAATAAACTCGCTACGACAAAAACAGCAGCCACCACCACACAGGGAGCTTTTACGGTCCCGGTATACGTCAAATATGTCACCAAAACCAACCAGCTTTTTGCCGTCTCGGGTACCATCACCGTGAAGATAGACGGCGATGACCTGACGTTCGATTGGGACATCACCTTTAAGGATGCAGACGGAAAAACGTTTACGTCAAAAGGGTCGGCCACCATCAAAGACTACAAAGCGAACCTCAAGCCGAGGTCGCAGATCAACAATCCGGGCGCCAACCTATCCATCACGGAAATCGCGCCCGATTACGGTAAAGCCGGCACCGAGGTAATCATCAAAGGAACTGGATTCAGCGCTTTGAAAGAAGAAAACACGGTGAAGCTGGGCGATGTACCGTTGGATATCGTCTCGGCCAGTGCCACAGAACTGAAAGTTACCATACCCGAAGATGGCGCGCATAACCGTATTTCCGTAGCAGTTTTGGGGGCTACTGCCGAAAGCACCACAACATTCCATTACGAGCCCATCGTGGCTAGTGCCGACAAGGAAAGCGCCAAGGTGGGCGATGAAATCACGTTGACGGGGAAACATTTCGACACCGACCCGCAGTTGCTGGAAGTAAAAGTGGGCGACAAGGTGATGGAAATCACCAGCGCCACGCTCACCGAAATCAAATTCAAGGTGGTAGATGGTACAGAAAGCGGTAAGATTACCGTTGCCCGGAAGGACAAAGACCCTGTTGAGGGGCCCGAATTGGAGATTACCGCCACGGCACCCACCGCGGGCATCCCCATCGAAGAACTTTTTGAAATTGTGGAAGGCAACCTGACCATCGAGGAGATATTGCCGAATAATAACGAATATGGTACTGTATGGTCGATGCAGATAGATGAAGCCAACCATACGCTCTATGCTGTAACAGTCGACAACCTTATTTCCATCAACCTGTCAAACAAGTCTGTCACACATATTTTAGGACCTACACATGCCATCATGAAGAATGACCTTGTGGCACAAAACAATCCGGCCGGTATTCTTCAGGCTATATACCCCGCCGGCGACGGATATTTGTACGGTGCAAGAAATATCTTTGCCGCAGTGCTGTCTGCCAACAATGTATTCAAGCTGAACCTGCAAAGCAAAGAGCACAGTTTTCTTGGGAGTGCCAAGGTATATAATGGTGCAAGTGGGCAGGCCCTGTTTTTTAGCTCAGACAAGAGGCTCTATATTCCCGAATTTGGCAGTTTCTCCGGCTCGGGCAGTACTTACGGGCTGGCATCTTATGACGAAAACATGAATAACCGCAACAATATGGCGGATAAGATTTTTCCTTCTACTGCTGATTTCAAACAATTGATACCCACCGGAGCAAACAGTTTCAGAACGGTGGGGATACGTTCGGGCAAAAGGTTCTATCGTGATGTAACCAATGGCAACATCGGAGAAGAGACCGATTGGAACGAAGCTCTTGCTCCATTACTGCCGGGTACACTTGTCGGCATGGATCATAGTAATGGTAATTTCTACGCATTGTTTAACCAATCTGTAACAGGTGGCGAAAAGAGACAGGCAAACTACACCATAGGGACTGCTACAGGAAACGGCACATTCGTCAAAAAAGGCGTTTTTACTATCAAGAAGTCGTTTGAATATGATGGTGACATTTATTATTTGAACTCGCTTTACAATAACTTCAACATTTTTGCGACCGATAAAAGCGGCAGTATTTATATACTGGTACAGACCCCTATTGACGGACAATACAATGAGGTACTGCCCGGCGCAGGAGGTATCTACAGAATCAGTTTTTAACCCGAATAATCGCTCACAATCAACAATAAAAAAATGAAAACAGGACTAGTCATCGCCGCTGCGTTAATCATCGGCTTCTCAACCGCGGTATCCGCTCAGACTCTCGGCGATTTCAAGCCGAAAGAAGACCGGGGAGCAATGGGACCAAGGAAATTCCCGTCCAAAGACGTGTACATCGCCAATTTTTCGGTAAACTATCAAGTCTTTAACTACCGTAAGGTGAGCTCGAAAGGAGGCGGAGGTTTGATGGGTGGGGTAATTGGTAAAACTCAGGCAGAGCTTGCCGTAGGTTTGGATATTCCCGCAACGACCATTCAACAGATTACGAACGACGCGTATGCCAAATTTGTAAATGACCTGAAAGCCAAAGGCTTCAATGTACTTCCTGGCGATGCAGCGAAAAATATCGACTACTATAAAGCGTATGAGCGCCATCAAGGATTAGAAATGAGTTCAGCAGAAGCAGCAGGATTTTTAACAGCCTACCCTTCCGATGCCGTTTTTTACATTAAAGGATTTGACAAATCTGGCAAAAAGAAAGACGGCGTAGGCTTGGGCACTTTTCAGTGGAAAAGCGAAGTAGAACGCTTCAACACCATTTCTTCTCAGCTCAATGATGCTGCTATTATTGATGTAAACCTTTATATTCTTTTTATGAACGATGAAGAACAAGGTGGAAAATTTGGAGGCCGTTCCAGCTTAACTGCTAAAACCAATTTAATGCTTGCTGCCGATGAAGGGATGAAGAGCCGCGTTGCCACCAATACAGACAAAAGTAAATGGACCAACAAAGTGGGGCTTACTGCGCCAGGATCAAAAGAAGTAATTGTGGACTGTGAGTCGAAAATTCATTTCATCGCCGGCAAAAATAAAATAGGCGGCTCGCCTTTGGGTACCTATGTAGGTGCTTTGAAGAAGGATTTAGAAATAGAAGGTGTAATAAACGAAGAAAAAATAGTAACTGAGGTAGAAGCAGATTACGATAACTGGGGTACAAGCACAGCTTTCGGCAGGCTCTACACCGCCGAAAACAGATCTGCAAAAGATGCGGCACTAATAAGAGCCGATGCCAGCAAATACCAACAAGGCGTGGAACTGGCGCTGACGACATTCCTGAAACACCACGCACAAGAATTTAAAGACAAGTTTTTCGACTGATCCGTGAGAACGTTAATCTTCAGTTTCGCCATCCTGGCCCTGCCTTTGCTATCGTCGGCCCAATCATTTTCCGACATCAAAATCGGCATCGGCCTGCGCACGCACTTCGGTGGTATGCAAGTGGTAAATCACGTAACCGAATATTACAACCGGAACCGGCCTTGGCTGCAGGACGACATGGGCACGGGGACATCCATGACCGGGTTTGAAATCGGGTTGGAATATTCTGGACCAACATGGGGCTGGTCGCTCGCTAAGGTACACTACGTCTGGATGAATAAAAAGGCGGGCGGCACGAGCCCCAGTGGCGAAGACTTCACCCGTAAAGTCCGTATTTCGCAAGTCGGTGTTGACTGGCTGGATGTCTGGTGGACGCCATTGCACATCAAGCGGTTCAATTTCGGCTTCGGCATCATGCCCGCGGGAACAGCCACCATCAATATGTCCACCAAATACAACGGCAAAAAAACGAAGATCGCGACGAGCCACAACCCGGGGAACGATTATTTTCTGGGGATACCGTTGGGGCATGTGTACCATGTACCCCACGTAGATGTAACCTATGTGGGCGGCAACGGATCCGGGCTGCACCTGCAGCTCTTTTACACCATCGGCCCATCGCAGGAATATGACCTCGCCTACCTCAACCGGGAAATCAACCCCTCGTCGTACAACGAACTCAACAAACGGACGCTGTTGGAAATAAACAATTTCGGTTTAAAACTAACGTGCAATTTCTAGGCACATGAACAAGCACATCGTATTCCTCCTATTGGCTGTATCCGCTATCGGGCCGCTGTACAGTCAATCCGAAAAAGTGAAAAAGGAAAACAAGAAAATCAATATCTGGTTGTCACCCGGCTATACCTACGGCTATTCCACCGCCAATCTCGGCAAGCTGCAAAGTAGTTTCGACAGCTATCTCCACTATGCGGAAGCAGTCTACGCGGGCGACGCACTAACCAATCCGGGCAATTGGCAGTCGGGGCAACTGCATCCGGGGTTGTCTTTCCACCTGGGTGCATCGGGCATGGGCGCCTATTTTTCCGTCACGCATTTCCGCTTCGGTATTGACCAAAGCCGGAGTGTCTTGCGCGCAAGCGGCTACGGCCGGCGTTTCGACTGGAAAGAACGACGCCGTGAGTGGTTGTTCGATGTGGGATATGGCGGCCGATTGGTGGATATCTTCGGTAGCTTCGGCATCAATGGCAACACCTACAAGATGGTAAGCTACCAACTATATCCGGGCGGCGTGTACAGTGTCAACGCCGAGTATCCTTTCAATGGGGTTTTCCGTAACCTATATACCGGTGGTATTTCATTCGGTGGTGGCATCAAAATCCGCCCCTACAAATACATTGCACTGGACCTCCGCTATATCTACGGCAAGGCCAGCAAAGAAGCCAAAATCGGACGTGACCCCGGACTTTCGGACAATGCCGATAGCCGCGACATCACAAAATCCAATGAGTTTCCGGCAGACTACACACGCCAACCGCTCAATCAACTGGACAACTACATCGTCCCCAATTTCAGCCGCCATTATTTCGCTATGTCGGTTCTGTTCAACTTCCAATCGAAATGAGATGCAACGGATAATCCTATTGCTATGCTGCGCATGTTCACTGATTGCGTGCAACAAAGAAGACGACCACCTCGGCGAGAACGAGCTGTTCCGTGTATTGGAGCGGGGCAACGGCGTTTGGAAAATCGTATCGTACAAACAATACACGATCGGCGGCAGCGATGCGCCGGTCACCACCCCTGCCAGCGACGAATACTATGAATTCTACTTCCGGACGGAATACCTTACGGCCATCGACGCCGGGTTCATCACCTACCCCGCCGCGAACTACTATCAGGGTGCCAACAGGGAAACAAGTAAAATCGAAGCCGAAGACGAACGGGTTTTTCTTGTACACCCACGCTATGCCGGTTCGTGGACGGTGCTCGAAAATAAAGCAAAACACCAGGTATGGCGGAATGTTACGCAAAACAACGTGGTGGAGATGACGTTGGAAAAATGCAGCTGCGATGCGCCTACAGTAGACATCATCGAAGAAAATGGAGGGTGATTTTACAGAACCCCGAAACCGCTACTTATGAAAATGGGACAAATGCCCTATTGTTCCCGATGTGTAAATTGACCTTTTTTGCCATGGAGAAATAACACGGACGTCCTATGAACCCTTCAATGCTTCTTATCTGCCTATTTCTTGCCGCTGCCAACGTATCGGCACAACATGTAGACAGCCTGACCGTTTTGGCGAATAATGGTGACGCATCCGCCCAATTCCAATTGGTAAGGCTTTACATGGAACAGGATGACCACGTACAAACCCTGCATTGGTTGAAACGATCTGCCAAAAACGGGCACCCCGAAGCGCAAAACATTTTAGGCGTCTATTACGAACGCGGCCTGGTGGACGGAACACCCGACCCTGCCAAGGCATTCGAACTGTACACCGCTTCGGCCAATCAGCACCATGTGCAAGCCATCCACAACCTCGGCCTGTCTTATTTCAATGGCCGGGGCACAGCGGCCAACCAAACCACAGGAACCGCGCTGCTGAAGAAGGCGGCCGACATGGGCGACGTTCCCTCCCAATATTTCACCGGCGCAGCGTATATGAACGGCTTTGGCGTAGTGAAGAACATGGATACCGCGCTATACTATCTCGAAGCCGCCGCAAACGGAAACGACCCGAGGGCGAATAACGAGCTGGGCGTGCTTTACGAGTTCGGCAACGGTGTGCAGCAAAATGGCCACCAGGCATTCACCCATTACCGAAAAGCGGCCGACACCTATTACCTGGCCGCTTATAACCTGGCCCAATGCTACTTCAAAGGTACCGGCACCGCGATAGACTACAAGCTGTCCTTACATTGGTTTGAAAAAGCGGCCGCTGTAGATTACCTACCCGCCATCTACAACATCGGTGTTTTCTACGACAAAGGTTATGGGGTAACGCAAAACATCCCACTGGCAACCGAATATTACCTCCGTGCAGCGGATCTCGGTTATGACCTTGCCCAATTCAATATGGCCAATCTGTACGAGGCCGGGCAGGGAGTTGAACACAACTTGGACAAAGCGCTAAAATACTACCAGATGGCAGCTGGCCAAGGGTTCGCGAGAGCCTGGTTTAACATCGGCAACATGTATTTCGAGGGACGGGGCGTGGAAAAGGATTACACCAAAGCCATAGATTGTTACACCCATGCCGCCAACGGCGGACAAGCGGGTGCACAATTCAATCTGGGACTGATCTACAAAACCGGTATCGGTGTAACGCCCGATTTGGAAAGGGCAAAGCATTGGCTTAAACTCGCCGCAGAACAGGGCGACGAAGAAGCACAACAGGAGCTGGATACGCTATGATGCCCTAATGAAATCGCTTTTATCCTCCATCGAAAGACAGGCACGATACTACCGCCCATGGGATTTCCTCCTGTTTGCGGTAATGACACTATTGTCGGTCTTGAACGGACAGACCACCGTTTTTTACCTCATTTACTTCTTTTGGTGGAATGAGCTGATCCGTTTGGTGGTAGATAGGCTGTGCTACAAGCGAAACCCCAATGCGGTATATGAAGACGGACTCTCAAAAGGCTTCGGCGAAAGTTTGTTTCTGATGGGCATTTATTGGGTGTTCATTGTGGTGCTTTTCGGATTTATTGCGGCGACGGATACAGAGGGTACGGACATTATCATTGCGAATATGGCGGTGCTATTTTTTCACAATTGGTTTTTTAACCTCAACCTTATTTTCGTATTGCTCGAACGGCTGTACCTACACAAGACACAGCAACCGCTGGAAATTTACTTTGGGGCATTCAATCCCAATACGATGGTGTTGCACATTGCCATCATACTCGGTGCGGCACTGATGTTTTTCATTGTCAAAGAATATCCGAAAATCTTCACGCCCGAGAACCGCTGGGGCTCGGCACTGATCGCTTTGCCCTTTCTGTTGCTGAAAATGGGCATGCAGTACCTGACGGCTCCGGATGGGACGATTAATAAACCAAACACGGTAATGAAACAAAAAAACAACGGTCATCAATAAATTCAAATCGAATGCAAAAGAAATTCAACAACAAGTGGGCTGTTTTATCGGCAAGTCTGTTCTTCGCAGGAAGTATATTTACGTTGGCATCTTGCAAGAAACTTTTTAATAACGACGACGATCTCCCTTGCAAAAGTGCAGAGATGAAACTCCCGGAAATTCCTGAAGGAACGCTATTCACCGAACCCATAGACCCCAATATTACCAACCCGGTCATAAAAGATATGATTGAACTCTATCCGGGCCAACGATCGAGTGCCAATTACAAAGGTGTGGGTGCAGGCGGACTTGAACGGGACTTAAGCTACATGCAAGTTCGCTGGAAATTTGAACATGACAATATTTTAATGAACCCCGAAACCGGAAAGTACTACCCAAAAGAAGAAGTAGTACAAATGCCTTCTTTTCAGTTCAATTTTTCTAAAGGAATTATCACCGATCTTCCGGATGACCAGATCCAGAAAGGAGATATTATCACGTCATTTCAAGCGATTATCACCAATAAATGTGGCGAGACAAATCCGATTACGGCGCAGGTAAAAATATTAAATAGTGGAAATGTCATGCAATACTTACACGAGCTTTCGGGCTTTGCCCGAACCGGACACATCCAGGCTTTCCATAACAATAAACTATACCTCCTATTTGGTCGCGGAGGAACAGAGAATTACTCCTACGATATAGCTACGAGAAAACTGACGCCGCTTCCTCCAATAGATTTCAGCCAACATGGGGTTGACATGAATAATCCTGTCACCAAATCAAGACTGGAAAATTCTTTATATAGCGGAACTAAATGGCATGGCCCGTTTACGACCTATGCGCAACAGGACGCTAAAATCTATTTCGCTATGCCTACCGAGGTTACTGGTCGAGAGGATATTTTATGGGAATATGATTTGGAAACATTGCAATTATCCAAATTAGCCAGTATCGACCGGACGGTTTATGACGGGGTAGCTGGCGGTTACGAGTTTGCCGGAAAGATGACACTTTGGGATAATAAAATCTACTATTTCCCCTTACGTAAGGATAAGCTCTTAGGGAAAACGTATATAGGTGTATTTGATTTAAACACCAACCAATGGAGCGATGAGATACAGGTACCGACAAGTGAATTAGTTCCTCCCCTAACTATTATAGGAAACCCGAATTATGAAGCCCGCATCTATTTCCAGCTGTTTTATGCACTTGACAATCAATTAAAATTGGTTTTTGAAGGAAACAGGGAAGTGACTTGCGATTTGAGCACAAAATCACTCTCGGCTGAAAATTCAGACTATAAATATGTTGATTTGGATAAGCGTCCGACGGGTGGATTTGTGCATGATGGAGATTACTACTTCTTAGCCAATGAGGTGCTTGGTGGCGTAGCGCAGGATAATGCTTTCGTATTATATAAGAAAAACAAGAACGGTAGCGCCGGAGTTGCCAATTTTATTGCCGGTGGCAAGAGACATAACGGAAGACAATTTACGCCGGTAGGCAATACCATGTTTGTTGTAGGTGGTGACGCTGTCCGTTATTGGCTCGAAAAATAACCGTCGTTGATTCCTCCGATGAAAGAAAAATTGCCGCTTAACACGCGGGACATCAAAAAGATCAGAAAACACCTGCTTCCGATATTGGCCTTCCCATTTTTGGCCGCAGGAATGTTCTATGGCTTTTATTCGCTTTTTTTAAACGACAGCACATTCCTGCAAGATAAAACCGGGTTGTATATGCTGGTGGGCTTTAGCGTGTTCTTCTTTGGCATCATCGCCTATATGATCTCTACATTCGTCATCGACTTGCGGCGGGGCTTCAAGTATCGGATTCAAGGAAAAATAACCGATAAAAAACTGAGCGTTACGACCAGCAGAACCACTACTTCAAAATCAGGCAATAATACAACCAGCACTTCACGGCATTATTATGTGTATATAGACGATGTACAATATTCAATTGAGCAACAACATTACGGAAAAGTCAAAGTGGGCAACAGGGTCATTTTGGAAAAAGCGCCCTTGTCGCACCTGACCCTACTGTTGGAGGTAGACGATGCTGATGGATTGTCATCTGTACCACCAACAGAAGACGATGAGCGCAACAGCCAATTTTCAAACAGCTCACCACGAAAAGTATATTTTAAGCAGGACGATTTCAAAGCCCTGAAAAGAGGCTTTCAGTCGAAGATGAAAGTAAGATTGCTATGGTTTGCACCACCTATGTTGATGGCCTTATCGCTTGTATGGAGTGGTAACCAGGCTTTTTTGGTCTTTTTGTTTCCATTGGTGCTTATTCCCGCCTATCAGCTCTGGAAATTCGTGCGGGAACTTCGCCGATACAACAGTAATAAGCAGTATGCCTACAAAGAGGGTATTCCGGCCATTGTTGAAGACAAGTCCAAATACGCTTACAATGGCAGGGCTTCCAACAATGTCAGAACCACCCACGGAAATCTGAAAGTGAACGACCATGTATATGGAAAATTAAATACCGGCGATAAGGTTACCCTGTTTACACCGGCAAAAGGTAAACAGGTTTTGAGCGTGCTGACTGCTACCAAGGAGGAATTGTACTTAATGTAACAACACAAAAACGGAACATCGGTATCGAAAGCAGAAGTGCCGAATTCGATATGCTACTCTGAACGACAAGTAAAACGAATTTAACAAACAAAAAATGAAAAAGCTGATTCTATTTTTCATAACCCTAAATAGTATAGCTGTTTTTGCGCAAAACAACCAAGAAGGTCGTCTTTATAATGTAAACAGCCTAAGAGACATAAAATTACTTATTAACAAAGACGAGACCCATTGTTTTTTACACAAAGGGGGCGCTTATGGTTTAATTTATGATTTGCAAACCGGCAAGCAAGTGAAGGAGGTCGTATTTTATGGCTTTACAAAGGACAGTGGGTTTAAAACGCATTTTTTTGATTACAAAAATGACAAGGCCCTTATCGCCGGATTTGACCAATCCGGAAATCAGTCAGAACATATTTTCTTATGGGATGAAGCTTCCGGGAAATTCCATGCAGGAAAAGACCTGCCGACAAATCACGGAATAGTTCACGATATTATTGGTGATGAAATTGTTTATGCATTTCCAAAGTTTGCGAAAGACAAAAAAGGTAAAACCAATTTCAATAAAATTGAAGAGAGTTTTGTTCAGTTTTATAACTGGAAAACTCAAAAATGGAGATTACATACATATCCATTCGAGATAAAAGACATTATCGATTCCCGCAGTGTAGCGATATTTAAAGATGGGAATAAAGTGAAATTTTTGGATTTAAATACGCTTTCTTTCCTCAAACACACAAGTAATGCATACGATGCCCTCGTTACCTATTATACAGACGGAAAGGTATACGCCGCTATACATAAGGAAGGAGTAGACAGAATTGCTCCGGTCAATCCAAATACACTTCAGGCAGGCCGATTTCAAAAAGCTCCATCAAGTAATTACTTAGATTACTATAGTGGAGAAATGCGCAAATATCACGTTAGGCTTGAAGGCTCCAAGAACGTAGATCAGGATTATGATGTAGATTTGATAATCAATAACAAAGAAAACGGAGACCGTAAAACCATCAGGATTACCACGTCTGATAAAGAGCAAATCGAACTAGTTAGCACCAGAATAGATGCTATTGAAGAGCAAAGGCTTAATAAAGCCAACGATATTTTAAATGAAAAATATGCCGGTCAAATTGCAGAATTGAAAGAATGGGAAGTGAATTTTGATTGGCTTCCGAATGAGTACACCCACAATTATAATCATGTAAAAGGCAGAGATGTTACCAATTATAAAATGTCGAAAAGGCTGTTTCGTACGCCAAATACTACTACTTATGCTATCGGGAAAATTTCTGAATGTGATGATTCGAAAACCTTCTTGGTGATGTTGAGGGGACCGCAGGCCGAAGGAACCGAATCTGTGTTTGCTGTTTTAAAAACAGACCATTATGGCAATAGGCTGCAATATCAGATTATCGCCAGGTCCGTTGCTAGCAACCTGGGTTATACCCAAATGGATGAATTTTCTATTTCTACCTCATATAATAAGACTACGATTCATGTTGTCGAAAATTATATGGGCGAAAAAAGGAACAGACAATATACCATCTATTGCAACAACTAGTGACGCTGGCAAGTTATGGGAACGCCAATTTTTTGCCTGGCACTTAGATTCAACTTTAAGCTCAAATAAAAATTGCTCATGAAGTCGATCCACAAAATGCTATTCACAGGTTCGGTGATTCTCGCTGCTTCGGGAAGCAACGCCCAGTCGCTTCCCGATATCAGCTATCGGGATTACGGTTATACCAAGCCGGTTAAAAAAGTAACACAAATGTATTACAGCATAGACTACGACAATGACGGTAGCGTGAAAAATGTCGAAGAAGTAGAAAAAGTAACCCAGACTTTCAATGCCGACGGCAACATCGAAAGCTACGAAAACCAAAGTTTCCTGGACGACAGTTGGGCAAAGTCACAAAGCACCTACAAACACGGGCGTTTGCATAAACAAGTGTGGACGCACACCAACCCCTACCTGAACAGGACTTATACCTACGTTTACGACAAGCATGGGAAAATTACCGAGGAAAAAATCCGTTTCAAAGACGGAAGCAAAAGCCATATCAAATTTCGTTACAAAGAAAATTTATTGCGTAAAATAGAAGCCGATATAGACGGTACGCAATCCGTTACCGAACGTTACTATTCTTCCAAAGACAAGCTGTACAAAGAAATCCACCGCCAGAAAACACCCGACGAAGCCGACATCGTAACCAATTATTTCTACCTCGAAGACAAAGAGATTCTCTCTTTCGTAGAGCCGCAAAGCTATTTCTACGCCACGGCTTACCTCAAAGATGCGACGGGTTATCATTCCGGCGAAATTAAATTTAAGCTCATCGAAGACAGTACCGCACAGGACAAACTGCTGAAAGGCATTTCACGCTTCGACAAAGAGGCACCAAATGATCATTTGCCTTTTGATTTACAAGCGTATTCTGAACAAACTTTACAGGCATACAAGAAAAACCAAAAAGAGCTAAAGCCTTACCGAATGGTGCTGTACTTACGTGACGAGAACAACGACGTCGTGGCCGAAGCCGAAGTAGATTTGAAAGCGAAAAACATTGCCGGTATTGGGCTTTTCAAAACAGCATTTGCTAACGGAACAACCACTGGAACAACAGATTTCAGGCATAAACGGCTACATATAGTTGAAGCGACACTACAGCAAATAGCGCTGCCGTAAGATTTACAGCAAAATGGGACAAATGCCCTATTGTTCGCCATCTTTAAATTGGCCTTTTTTGCTATGGAGAAAAAAACAAATGCATCGAACCATCAACACGTGTGCCGTCCTTTGCGTCCTTGCCCTTGCCTCACCGGCCTCGGCACAGGAAACTGGCACAGCAGATTTCGGCTTTCGCCAAAACACCCAACAGGCCTTGGAAATCACGGGATACTATACCGGTGAAACAAACCAATTCAAGCAGACCGGCGCCCGGCAATTCGTATTCGACGGCAGCGGCAAGCTTTCGGAAGTAAAGGAAATGATTACCGAGACCATCGGTAGCCAACGGACGTACCAATACGACGATGCCGGCAACCTGGTGAAAATGACCCACCTCTTCGCTTCCGAATCCGGTCCGATGGCAAGCGCGACGACCTACACGTATGAAACCGATGGCAATAAGACCACCTGCACCCGCAAGGATCCCAATGGCGACCAGCAACAGACCGTCGCCTTCCGCAACGACATGGGCGAATTGCGCGGGGAAACGTTCTTCGACAAGCACGGCAACAAAACCAGCTACATCGAATACGGCGGAAAAGAGGGCTACCGTGTCAAAACGTATCAGGACAACAAGGTGGTGACTGACACGGTTTTCTTCCTGAACGAAGCGGGGAACATCGAGAAAGCCATCGTGAACACCGAACCTGGCCTCAAAAACTCAACAGAACAACTGACCACTTTCGTATATAACAATCAGGGAGACGTGATAAAAAAACGGGTGCACTACCCCGTTAAAAGCGGCGAGACACCGAAGGTGATGACCACCTATACCACCGAATACCTGTATGACGGGGAGGTGTGGGTGGCATCGGTTACCCATAGCGATTGGACCTATAAGCCGGAAAAGACCTTGAACGTAACCCTGCGACGCATCAAAACACCCGAAAAGATGCATACGGCGACGAATGAGCAGCACGTATTGGATTTCTTCAAACAGGTATACGCCAACTACACGCAACAGCCTAATAAATAATAACGAATCTGAACGGATAACAAAAAAGACATGAACAAAACGACAGGATTTATCGCATTGCTCTTCCTCTCCATGATAGGTATGGCGGGCTACGCACAGGATAACACCAAAAACCAAGCGGGCAAGAAAGAAGTGAAAAAAGGCTTGGTCAGCTTCGAAACCATGACGGCAGACGATGGATCCGTGCACTACGGCTTCAAATTGAACGGCCTCGACGTAGGGCCCAGCATGGTGTTACGTACCGATGGCACTACCTATACCACGTATAACCTGGACCAGCACCTCGACGGACCGCTTATCAGCATGGATAAGCAACAAGGCACCATCGAGCTGTACACCTACCGCAAAAACAAGAAAAACGGACCCGCCTTTAAAATGGCCAACGGCAAGGTGGCGTGGCAGAAACAATTCAAGAACGACGTCGAAGACATCAACGGATTCCAAGTGGATGCCCCCGGACAATACGCGCAGGTGAAAGGCGACGGGACCTCCGGGTTTACCATGGAAAAGTATGACAAAGCCTATGCCATCGGGTATTTCAAGTGGGGCTACCGGTACTTCCCGATGATCCATGTGTGGGACGATGGCCACTCCTATTATGGCCAATACCTTGGTGGTGGCAGGAACGGGTTCGGCGTGATGTTCTATCCCAACGGGGAAAAGTACGTAGGCATATGGAACGACAGCTACCGTGAGGGACTGGGTTTCCTAGTGGATAAAGACGGCAACGTGGTCGAAAAGGGCTACTACGATGGCGGCAAACTGAAAACGGCACTTTAACCCATCCACCCGATGAAGTCCAGCATCGTTTTCGCAGGTATCCTTTGGGCGGTACTTTCGGTTGTCCAGGCTCAACCGAATGCATTCAACGACCATTACGCCATGTACATGGAAGGCTACGCCGCACGCGACCTGTCCAAAATGAAGGCGGGGAGCGAACAGCTCATGCGCGACTTCCCGGACGAGTTTGCCGGTTACTACCTACACGCGTTCTATCAGCTGTGCGCGGGCGATGCGGGCCAAGCCGCACAGGATGCGGAAAAGGCCTTCCGCATCGACCCCATCTCCCCCTACCCCTATCTGGTCAAGTCGTACATCGCATTCATCAAGGGGGAACCCGACCAGGCAACCAACCAATTGCATTATGCCGTGCAGCTGCGTTCGCATAAAACCATGGACGATGTGCATACCGACATCGACGTGCTTGCGCACTTTACCGAAGCCGACTTCTCACATTTTGGTGATGCGCTCGCCGAAGTGGTTCGCGACGGTGTCATGAACCCGGCGCTGGCCCTCGCATTCGACCAATGTTTCGTCGGTGCCAGCAAGGGAACGCCATGCGACAACATCGACGCATTGGCTGCGCAGTTCAATGCCATGAAATACGCCAACCCCCACATCCAGCAAATCGTACCGCTTACCAAAGCCATCAATTACTATAGCCTCGGCAACCGGTTGGAATCGGAGAAACAATTCGAGGCGTTCCTGACCCTCACGGCAGGCGACCCGTCCATGGCCTGGAAACGGAGTTATGCGGGCTGGTTCCTGTCCATACTCAAAAACGACCGGTACGACGCGCGGGGAGCGCTCCTGACCATCAACCACGCGTTGGAAGGCTATCAGCCCATCGGGTTCCCTTCGTACCAGCTGGCCAGCATGCAGCTGCATAAAATCCATGTGCTGGACGGCATCGGTGACAAACAGGAAGAAAAACTGCAAGTGGCCCATCAGCTGGAACAAACGGCCAACGGGTTGAACAGCGACTACTTCAAAGCGAAGGCATACAACTCGATCGGCGCCCATCACCTGCTCAATGGCGCCGTGCCCGACCTGGGCAAAAGCAGCAGCTACCTCACCAAGGCTTACCAGCTGGCGCAGCAGGTAAACGACCCCAACCTCACACGCGAAGTCAACGGCAACTACATCATCGTCAAAGCCAAGCAAGGCCTATACGGCGAGGCCGCACGGATTACCGAAGAAACGGCCCAGGGATATCTCCAGGACAGCATCTACGACCAGGCACAAAACCTGTACAACAACCTCGGGTTCATTTATTTCAACAACAAATCGTACCCCGAGGCCATCACGCAGTTCGAAAAAAGCACAGCGTTGGTGGAGCAGGTCAAAAGCGGGCTCGATGCCAAACAGAAACTGGCGTACATGAACGAAGTTGCCGGCGTGTACGGCGGGTTGGCCATGAGCTACCGGCATACTGGAGAAATCGGAAAACTATTCACCGCGCAGGAACAAAGCCGGAGCGGCTACCTGAAGGAAATGCTGCAACACGATGTGGCCACGGCCACCATTGCCGACGCCCAATCGTTGCTGAAACCCGACGAGGTGCTCCTCACCTACAGCATCGGTCGCCCCGGCGAACTCATTATCACCGCCATTACCAACGAACAGGCCGAGCTGCGCTACCATTACCCGATTGACGACTTGCTGCGGTTCAAAAAAGCCTATACCGACCGGGTAAAGAAAATCCCGGCGCCATTGAACCCCTACCTGAACGACCTGAACGTCGACTACCACGATGGGCAATTGGTACAATACGCCACCAAGGAAGCGGCATACAAAAAAGCCGACTTCGTGCTGTTGGTGGAGTGGACACGTCAGCTGCTGGAGTCGGACAGACCGGATCTCCAACCCATGCAACGGGATTTCCTGCGGTTTTGGTATGACCTGGCGCTGGCACCCGTACAGGACATCCTGGCTCAATACCGAACGGTGATCATCAGTCCTGCGCAGGAACTGAACTATCTCCCGTTCGAGGCATTCCTCACACCGAACAATGCCCACTTCATCGAGCGCCACGACGTCCGTTACATCCCCAGCACCACCGTCTGGAAAATATTGGCCGCCAGGCGTTACACCGCCGACCGGAAACCGGCCATCGCCTTTGGTGGCGCCTTCTACCAGCCGTCGGGCAACATCGAGCCGACGGCACGCGGAATCGAAGATTTTTACCACGTGTCTGATGCGATCAATAGAAAGATCAGCCTAGGCGATTACAACTTCAAGCAGGAACTTGAAGCCGTCGGATTTGGCGGGGCCAACTACTTAGCAGGCACCTTGAACGAGGTGCAATATATCGGTTCGTTGGCTGATGACGTAACCGTGTTTACCGGGTACGAAATGAGCGAAAGCCGTTTCAAGGCACTCGATGCGACGGGTGAATTGACGCAATACAGAAACCTGCTGATCTCGACCCACGGCTTTACCACCGACATCATCCCCGAATTCAGTGGCGTGATGTTCTCGCAGCCCGATGGCGGGGACGCGAACGAAGACACCTATCTGCTCGCCCCGGAAATCGCCAGGCTGCACCTGAATACCGACCTGGTGGTATTGAGCGCGTGCGATACCGGCGTGGGCAAACTTTACGGCGGCGAGGGCATCAATGGGTTGAACACGGCTTTCCTGATTGCCGGATCGAACGCGACGCTACTGTCGCTGTGGCCGGTAGACGATGCCGGCACCGCGCTGACCATGCAGAACCTGTTCAGAAAAGTGGTGCAGGAACAGGCCGCCGCCGGAAAAACACTCCACGCCATCAAGCGTGCTTTTGTGAAGGGGGATTTCGGCGACCGGTACAAACAACCGAAGTACTGGGCGCCATTTATTTATAACGGCATTTAGCAGCTCGTCCCATGATGAAGCACTTCATCCATACCGTATGTACCGTTGGCATTTCGTTGCTACTGGTTTTGACCCAAATGCGGGTCCATGCCAATGTGGCGCAGCCCGGCGTATGGAACGCCGGCGGAACGGTATTCACCATGCTGTACCCCGAAGACAGCCTGACGTTCAAAAAAGTGCAGATGCAGCAAGAACGCATCTACATCCAGCTGTACAAAGGTTATGCGGTGGTAAAAGGCACGTACGTGTTCCGCAACACAACGGAAGAAAAGCTGGATTTCAAGATGGGATACCCCATCAACGGCATGTATGCCGGTGGCGGTATCGACCTCAACCAGGTCACACTCGACTCCCTGAGCCGCTTCAAAATAAAAGCCGGAAACAGGTGGTTGCCCCTGCTGAAAGAAGCGCACCCCGAACTGAACCACGACAACCGTAAAACCATACCATCGGGTGATAACTGGATGGTGTGGCAGATGGCCTTTAGCCCCCAAGAAAGCCAGTCGGTCGACGTGTATTTCATCGTGAACACCAACGAGGCGGGCATCCGCAACGGTTATAACAGCGAGCGTAAAAACGCCTTCATTTATCTGTTGGAAAGCGGAAGCGTATGGCACCAGCCCATCGGGAAGGGAAGTTTCTACATCCAGCTGATGGATGGCCTGATGCCGGAAGACATCCATGGCATCTCGCCGGGTTTTGGCTTCCGGCACAATGAAACACACCGGCTCCTCGTTGGTGAAAAAACGAATTTTTCGCCTACCCCAAAAGATAACCTAGTGGTCACTTACCACGACCGCAACGACACCTTTTCGTTTGACCGCATCCTCGTCCACAGTGAAGAACTATTTTCAGAAATAGGCGAACTGAGCGCTGAAACACTGGATAACCTTTCGTATACCGAAACAAAAATCGGCGACCCTTACGACGTGGAAAAGACCTTTTTGGGGGGCTTGCCCGGACTGCTCACGCTCTTCGTCAGCTTCGCACCGCTGCTGATCGTCGTCCTTGCGGTGGCCATTGCCATTTGGGCCGTGGTCAAGTGGATACGCATCAAGAAGGAAAAAAACAGAGGCGTATAATATGTTGGCTTTAGCGTTGCTATTTGCCGTTATCATCGGCTTGCTTTGGTTGATCGCACGATTGCTGCAACGCTATTTCGATGCGTATGCATACTTGAATCGTGCAGATGATGACGACAGGTTGCAGCAGCATCTTCAGGAAGAGAAGGAAATTGACACCTACAGGAAAAGGAAGACGGATATCAATTCGGTAATTGACGAACGGCTATCTGAAATGGAAAAAAGATTCCCGTCTCAACAATCAGCAAACGAACCAACGGAAATGTTCATGACTGCCTTTAAAAATATGATAAACAATGCATTGAGCATACTAAAAGAAGAGAAAAGGGATTCCGGACATTAAAGAAAATTTTACCTATTTTTAGCACATGTCTCCAATAACCCCTATGGCTAAATTCCTGGCATCATGCATCCTATTCGTGATAGCCGCTAACGTAACCGCTGCCCAAACGTTAGCAGAAGATATTGCGGCACTCAAAGCTTCGTTGCCCGAAAAAAAAGGAGGCGATAAAGTGATGCTATATAAGGACATCGGGATGAAATTCCGCTCCGTGAATGTGGATAGTGCCATGTATTATACGGATATGGCATTTAGGGAAGCTGAAGCCATGGACAGTGACTATTACCGTGCAAGGATATGGATGACCTACGGTATTTTGTCCTGGGATGCGGGCAAACCCAAGGAAGCCCTTAACTATCATCTAAGGGCAAAACCCATTTTGGAAACATCAAAAGAACACTACGTGCTCGGCAGCCTCTACACAAACTTAGCCAATGCGTATGAATCCCTAGCTGAATTTGACACCGCTGTTAAATATCAGTTCAAGGCACTTGAAAATTTTATAGCAGGAAAAGACAGCGTTTGGATTGCGGGAGCATACCTGAATTTGGGAAATAGATACAAGATTATCCAAGAAACAGACCTGTCCTTGGAATACTATCTAAAGGCATTGGATATATATAAGAAAATAAGGAACGATTATTATGTAGCGATGAGCTATAACAGTGTGGCTGCCGCATATTTGCAGAAAAAGCAGTTCGATAAGACGTTTGAATTTGCCAAGAAATCGGCGGACGGGTACGAGGCAATTGGAGCAAGATTGGAAAAAGCCTATCCGCTGACGAATATGGCGCTGTCAAGTTGGGGGATGGGAAAGTTGGCAGAAGCGGAAAAATATCTTATACAGTCCATGGCCATACAAGAGGAAAGAGGGGAGCGGTTGGCGATTTTGTTTTTGAAGAATGATCTTGCGAACATACACCTGGCGCAAGGGAAGGTGAGCAAGGCCGAAACATTGGCCTTGGCTATTCTGGCAGAAGCTGAACAAATGAATTTTGTTCCAGGCATTGAAACATTTTCAAAAACACTGTCACAGATTTATGAGAAGATGCCGAATTACAAAAAAGCCTTAGCTTACCTTAAAAAGCACATAGATGGCAAGGATAGTCTTTATTTTTCGGAAAAAGCCCGTGAAATGCTCAATTTAAGAGAAAAATATGAAGCCGCCGAAAAAGAAAACCTCATCCTCCAACAACGGGCAAAAATAGCAGACCACCAACTCACCCTCAAAAACAGGGGGTTATGGATTTTCGGGCTACTAGCGTTGGCAATCATCATCGGGTTGATAGGCTTTCTGCTGTACAAACAACAAGTGCTCAAAAACATCAGGCAACAAAAAGACAACGAAATGCAACTTGCTTTGGAGAAAATAGAGACACAAAATCGGTTGAAGGAACAGCAACTATCCATATCGAGAGATTTACATGATAATATCGGAGCGCACCTTACATTCATTATCTCCGCCATAGACACGGCAAAACAACTTGTGGGTCATCGCGAACCAAAACTATTCGAAAGGCTTGGCGATATGGGTTCATTTGCCAAAGATACCATACGGGAATTACGGGACACCATCTGGGCGATGAACAGACCTGCCATCAGCATCGAGGACTTGAAATCACGGATTGCCAACTTTATCGAAGGCGCCAATCAGACAACCATGAACGTCTCGCTGTCTTTTGTAGACGAAGTCAAAGACGAAAAAGATCTGCTCTTTAACTCGAAAGCGGGAATGAACGTCTACCGCATACTGCAGGAAGCCGTGAACAATGCACTGAAACACGCCGATGCGACCCGTATCGATATCAGTTTTGCCCGGCAAAGCGACTTATTGCAGATACGGATAGATGACAACGGAAAGGGCTTCGACACACTGGAAACACAGGACGGAAACGGGTTGCAAAACATGAAAAACAGGGCCGGTGCACTCGGCGGCACCCTACACATATCCACAGAAAATGGCCTAACACGAGTGGAATGCCGTTTTCCAATACAGTCAAATGAGCCTTCGTAAGCGGGCTTCCTGCACCGCATCCAGCTTGGAATGTACCTGCAATTTTTGATAAATGTTTTCGATGTGCTTCCGCACCGTGGAGGGCGACAAAAACAGGTTTTCTGCAATGCGCGTGTAAGGCAGTCCCTTGGCGAGCTGCTCCAGTACCTCCACCTCTCTACCGGAGAGCTTCACTTGATCACATTGGTCTGCAGCAGCCGATGGCTCCAGCGGGTTCCGCAGCAAATTCAGCGCCTTCCTGGCAATGGAGGGCGTCATGGCAGCCCCTCCTGCCATGGTTTGGATAACAGCTTGGTACAAGTCTTCGGGGGCCGTATCCTTCAACAAATAGCCATCCGCACCGTTTTGAATAGCCCGGAAAATACGAGACTCATCGTCAAATACCGTCAGCATCAAGATCTTTATTTGGGGATATTTTGCCTTGATCAGCCCTGTCGCTTCGATACCATCCATTTCAGGCATCTCGATATCCATCAATATGAGATCAATCGGCTTCCCTTCAAATGCAATCTTGCTCAACGCTTGCACACCCGAATGGGCGGTAAATACGATCCGGATATCATCGTAAAATGAAAGTTTATCGGCAACCGCGTTGATGAGGAACGGGTTGTCGTCTACAATGGACAGTCTAAGCAATTTCTTCATCTTTCTGGTGTTTGATGGGTATGCGGCAGGAAACGACGGTTTTTCCTTTTTCTGAAACAAGCTCCAGCTCGCCATGCAGCACTTGAGCGCGCCTACGCATGTTTTCGAGGCCATTTCCCCGCTCGGCGCGTTCAACGTCGAATCCCTTCCCATCGTCTTCCACCGTCAACAGGAACAGACCGGCATCTCGTCCAAACGTCACGGCAATCGTCTTAGCTTCCGCATACTTGATGGCATTATTTACCGCTTCCTGCAAAATCCGGTACAGCCACATACCGGTCCTTGAATCGAATATAATGGTGTCACCTTCCACATCCGTGCGGAAAACCAGCCCCACCTCCCCTGCTACCAGGTTGGCCTTTTCGATAAAGTCAGAAACGCGGGTCTCCAGGTCTTCCAGGGCAATTTGATCTTTATTCATGGCCCATATCGTATCGCGCAGTTCCTGGATGGTATCTTTTGCAAAGGCCCCCATGTGCGCGAGCCGTTCGGTAAAGCGGGTGTTCTGGTCGCCGACGAATTGTTTAAGCGTATCGATCGCCGATATGATAAAGGTGAGCTGTGAGCCGATGTTGTCGTGCAAATCGCGGGAGATAGCTAGCCGTTGTTCCTGCAACCGGTTTCGGTGTTCAATGTCATTGAGGGTCAATTTCAGCGCAGCTTCCCGTTGTACCTGCTGGCTTTTCAGCTGTTCCTGCTTGTACAGCAACGTCCCAATGGCGGCGAGACCTATTGCCAGGAACGAAAGCCCGAAAATCCATTGGTTCCTATTTTTTACGAGCAGCTCACCTTCGGCCAATTGTGCGCGTTGTTCGGCCAGCAAACGCTCTTTCTCGGCTGTTTCGTACTCAACGGCCAGCTCATTGACCTGCTTAATCTTCGCTTCCGAAAGCCGCTTGTCCTCATTGGCTTTATACTTTTCGAAGTAAGCGAGTGCGGTCTTGTAATCCCCCTTTTTCCGATATAGCTCGTGCATGCGGTTATACGCTTGCGACAGGTAATTCGTCTGCCCCGTGTTTTCCAACTCTTGCGTCACCTTCTCCAACACGGCTTGCGATTCGGCCAGCAACCCCTGTTCCATATAGATCTTGCCCAAATTGACGCGGGCTATATAGCGCTGTTCTTTGGCGTCTTCGAGCGCCAGCAGGGTATATTTCTCCGCCAAGTCGAGTTTTCCCATCTTGGTATACGTATTTCCCAGGTTCGAATACCACGTATGCAGGAAGCTGGAATTAGGTGCTTTCTTGAAATGCTCGACAGCTTGAAGGTTATACGCAATCGCCTCCTCATATTCGGCGAGCCCATCATACGCGATACCGATCAACCCGTAAGCCCGTCCGATAAAATTCTCGTTGGTAACCCCTTGAATCTCCAGCCCTTTTTTATACCACACTATCGCTTTACGATAGTCTCCCATCCGGTCGTACGTATAACCGGTCTGCAATACGGCATTCAGTTCGTGGTTCCTGCTGGGCAGCGCTTTGCGGGTATCAATCAGGAGGTGCCCCGTTTGCAAAGCCTTCTCGTATTGTCCCTGGAGCTGCAGCAATACTACTTTATAATGCAGCGCATTTGCCGCAATGGAATCGTTTACGCCTTTGAGCGTTTGATAGGCCGAGTCCAACGCCTCGGCCTGCCGCTTGTCGTTTTCCAGAAAGCGATGGAGCATGGCTCGCTCGAAAAGAACCTTTCCCCGTATTTCGGGTGTTTTCGCTCCCGCTAACGCCTGTTCAAGCAATACGAGCGCCGTATCCGGATTGTTGCCCGCATACTGATAACTCAGTTGAATCAGCAATTTCGATCGCTCATCTCCGTGCCGCGATGAAACCAGTTGTTTCAGGCTGTCGGTTGGCGAACGTACCTTTCCAAAGGCTGTCTCGCCGACAATAAATATTAACGCTACAAAAACTAGACTTTTCATGCGGTATATCGGCTCGTTTGAAGCAATTGATTACGCCAAACATACAAGATTTATAGCAATGAATTTTTATGAAGTGTATTTTTTTAGTCAATCTTGGCAAAAAAAAGTAACTTCGTACGATGCTGGATTATACTCGCAACTGAATCATGGATGCAAAATCTCGCCCAACGGCGATAGAAAACACTTCCGGCGATTATCACCTTCTGGCTGATATCGGCCGTAAATTACGGCAATCCTACGCTCCCGACAGCAACTGGCAGCTCCCTTTTGAAATCAAGCAGCAATTGGCCGTGCTCGACCAGATTGCATGGCATAGCAACAGGTGGTACTCCCTTTTTCAACTTTCTCTATTGCAGTAGTAACCTGCCTCAATTAGTAGGCGATACGATCGGGCATTCGAGCCCTACGGGATGGGATCCAAGGTATCTATCAATCGTCCAGGACCACAGGAGCATCGTTGATTTTTTGTCGGTTCGTAAACGGCTCATCGCTGGATTACCGGACGGCATCCGTCCGCTACCGGTATCGTCCGTATGCGGTGGGTCTATCTTGAACTTGAAGAACAAGCACATGCGCATGCATTACAAATGCACGCCTTTAGTGTCTGATGCGTCCGGTAACGTCGTGCTGAGCTTCGATTACATGGAAGACATCACCACATTGATGACTACTGCAAATGGGTACTGGATGCGGTTCAACTTAAATGGCCAGCCTGCGCACTGGCATTCGGACCGCCGGAAGACGGTAAGGAAAGACATCTTATCACCGCGCGAAAAGCTGTTGATCGGCCTTTGTCAAAAGGGCCACGCCATCGGTGAGATAGCCGAGATGGTATCTGTAAGTAGACAAACAGCCAAAAACCAACTGAATACCGTACGAAATCGGTTGTTTGCACGCGACAACACATCGCTTGTTCAACTCTCCCTCCTCGCTGGGTTACTCGACACAACGTCCTAACTCCAATCAGTTTCCGGGTTCATTTTATAGTACGCCGTACTATTGCTTGCTTCCTTTACAGCAAGTAATATTGCCAAGTGTCCTAGCATGGGGATATCAGAACGCTGTTACCAAAAAAAGATGAAGAATATCTATTTTGCCGCTGTATCGTTGCTTCTTAGCTTCCATTTGCTGGCGCAGCAAACGAATCCGTCTGTTATCATTGGAAAGGTGATGGATATTGAAAGGGAACCGCTTGCCGCGGCAACGCTTTCGCTCTTTCGCTATACCGATTCGACACTATTGAAGGTGGAATTAACTGACGATGGGGGCTCCTTTCAATTCGATGAGGTGGCAGCAGGCACTTACATGATCGGTGTCACGTCGACAGGGCTGGTTCCTTATACATCCACGCCTATTACCCTTACCCCTGGAATTACCTTCAATGCAGGAAGTATCACATTAGCACCCGACTACATTGAACTTGACGAGGCTGAGGTGACTACCTCCCGCCCCATAGTAACCCCTCATCCCGACCGGACAATCGTTAACGTTGGCCAGTTGCTATCGGCGGCGGGAGGTACCGTGCTAGACGTGCTGAAACAGTCGCCCGGTGTTTCCACAAGTTCGGAAGGTGGCCTTTCCATACGGGGTAAAGCCAACATCACCGTGCTGATTGACGGCAGGCCTACCCACCTGAGTGGCTCGGAACTAACCGACTACCTACAGGGAATGCCCGCCGATCAGTTGCACCAAGTTGAAGTGATCACCCGCCCATCGGCCAAATACGATGCACAGGGAACCGGCGGCGTCATCAACCTGAAAACCAAGCAAGGGTTGACCAACGGCTTCAATGGGAATTTCAGTGTCAGCGGACACCAGGGCCGGACATTCAGCTCGGCAAACAACATAGACATCAACTGGAAGCAAAACAGCTTCAACGTGCTCTTCAATTACGGGTACACGCTGTCCAACCCAGTCATCGAGTTGAAGTACCACAACGTGATGCGTGATAAAGACGGGCGGACAGAATCCATTGAGGACAAAACGTTTCTATCAGAAAGCAGCACGGCCACACACAATCTGCGTACAGGGTTGGACTATACATTGGGAAAAACGACCATCGGTGCCACTTATAACGGCAATTTCAAACGATACCCGGACCAGCAAAACCGCAGCCGAAGCGATATCTCATTTCCACAACAAGCGCTGACAGCCGTCAATACATCCACCCGTAAGCGGGAGATCCGCAATCCTGTCCAGACCTTCAATGCTTATCTTACGCAGCAGTTGGGTAAACGCGGTGCTACTTTTTCGGTAGTCGCTGATTACCTAGCCTATAACCGGCCGCTGACGTATTTCCTCACCAACGACTTTTCCGTATCCGGGCAGCCGGAGCTGGGTGAGCACCTACGCATCCGCCAGCGCATTTCCAGCAATATAGACATCTATGGCGGCAAGGCTGACCTGACCTACCCGATTTCGGAAAAAGCCACGGTTACGGCGGGCGTGAAAACAACGCTCATGAAAATGGACAATGATGCGGCTTTCGAAATTTATAGCGCGCAATCGGACGATTATGTAAAGGATAGCGAACGAAGTTCACATTACCTATTCGACGAAAACATCCATGCAGCGTACGTAGATTTCGACCAACGACTTGATGATACATGGCAATTGCAGGTAGGCTTACGGTTAGAAAACAACCGTAGCGATGGGGAGAATATCGATAGGAAAGAGCGCTTTAATCGTAGGCATACCAAGCTCTTCCCGTCGGTTAGCCTTACGCTGCAGGCGAACGAAAACCACTCGTTCACCGCGAGTTTTTCACAGCGGATCAACCGGCCGGAATACAGCCAATTGATCCCGTATTCATTCTACACCGATTTACTGTATTACCAGCAAGGAAACCCGCGGATCGCTCCGGAAGTGGACAACTCCATCCAGCTAAGCCATACGTTCGCGGGTAAACTAACCACCTCCGCTGCATATTCTCGATTGAACGACGTGATCATCTGGACCTACAGCCGCGAAGACGGCAGTCAGGCCCTCGTCTATGGCTTCGGCAACATCGATCGGATGGACACGTACAGTATGACGATTGACTACACGGACCAGCTCGCTTCATGGTATGTGGTGATAGTCAATGCGACAACGGGTTATGACAGCTACCAAGGCATGCTTTCGGAGGATTATACGGATAACGGCGCCGGTTTCGCGTACGCCCAGTTACTAAACCAGCTGCGGTTTAATGGTGGGTGGGCAGCGGAGGTGACTGGAATGTTCATGAGCAGCTACCAGGATGGCCCGCTTGCCATCGGCGACCCATACGGGCAAGTCAACGTTACGGTGGTTAAAAGGGTGTTTGGTGATAAGGGTAGTATCCGCTTTCTTGCAGCAGATATTTTTGGCACCGACCAGTATAAAACATACTCACGCCAGAAAGCACTGGATTCCAAATCTTACCAGAACGGTTTCACCCGTCGGTTCGGTTTATCGTTCACCTACCGCTTTGGCACGGGTCAGAGGCCACAAACCAAAGCGCCTTCTTCCAGTACGGAGAATGAGGCAGGGCGGCTGTAGTATGGACGGCGAGCTTGCCTTTACTGCTGAGAGGCCTCCTTTTCGGCTTTTTTCGCCTGCTTCCTAAAAAAACCGCGGAACAGGAAATTGTGCTGTAGCGCTTCCATGTTCTGGTCCAGTTTTTCGGTACTTGCTTCGAGATTCATCAAGGTCTGTTTGATGCTTTCGGCCGCTTCCGGGTCGTTGAGCAGCACTCCTACGGCATTGTCCTTATCATCCAGTTTACCAGCCGTTTGATGGAGGTTGGTTACCAGCGCAGACGCCGTTTGGGTAATGCCTTGCAGCTCGGCCACGGCGCTACGTAGGTTTCCATAAACGACCGTGTCGGTAAGCAGATCGTTGATTAGCGTTCCCTCGGCGTTCAGCTTAGTGGTCAGCTGGTTGAGCGCATTGGATGCTTTGGCCGTATTGGCAGCCGTTTGGTTCAGGTTGCTGATCATCTGCTTAATCTGCACCGCCATCAGCGAATCGGTCAACACCGCACCCATGGTACCCTCACCACGCGCGATACGGCTACTTATTTCGCCGAAATTGCGGGTAATCTCCACCAGGTTTTCGTTATTGGTTTGCAAGGTAGCCATCATCGCATCCAGACCACCGGCTTCGGCTGCTTGCAAAACATCGCCATCTTCAATGGCAGGCACATCGCTGCTGCCACCTTTAAGGACGATCAGCTTGTTTCCAATAAAGCTCTCCGATCCAATTTCGGCAACGGCATCCTTACGGATGTACTCGCGCGAGGAAGATTCAATATCCATCGCTATTTCAACATCTTGTAGGTTTTTGAAGCTGATACTCTTAATGGTACCGATTTTAACCCCCGAGAACCACACATTGTTGCCGGGCTTCAGGCCGCTCACATCACCGAATACCGCGGTGACCCTAACGGTCTTCGAAAAGCGGTTTTGCTGCCCTCCAAGCACCAAGATACCCGCAACGAGTATGATGATGCCGATCAGCACAAACAATCCTACGATTACTGAACGTTTATTTTCGTTAGCACTCATAATTACTGAATAAAATTGTAGTCATGAAACGGCTTCACGCGGCCGTCGTCTGTATCAAAAATTTCATCGAAGCTCCCTTCCCGCTCAAACCGGCCATCCAAGAGCATCACGATCCGGTCGCCCACGCTCTTGGCGCAGGCCAAATCATGTGTAATGATAATCGATGAGGTTTTGTATTTTTCCTGAACTTCGTTAATCAGGCCGTTGATCTCGATGCAGGTAATCGGGTCAAGGCCGGCTGTCGGCTCGTCATACAGCATGATTTCGGGCCGCAAGATCAGCGTTCGGGCGATGCCGATGCGCTTCCGTTGTCCACCCGATAGCTCCGAAGGCATCTGATGAAGGGTGTGCAAGAGCCCTACCGCATCCAGCACATCTTCCACCTCATGGTTGATTTGCTTACGGGAAAGATGCCGTTTGTTCCGGACAAGCGGGAACTCCAGGTTCTCACGCACGGTCATACTATCGTATAGCGCACTGTTCTGGAAAGAAAAACCGATTTTCAGCCGAAGTTGCTGCAGTTCCTTCTCTCCAAGTTCATCCACATGCTCACCAAGTACCTCGACGGTACCTGTATCGGGTTTCAGCAGGCCCGATATCAGTTTGATAAGCACCGACTTGCCGGTGCCGGAACGCCCCAAGACCACGAGGTTCTCGCCCTCGAACAAATCGAGGTCGACTCCGCGCAGCACATCCAGCTCACCGAATGACTTGCTCACGTTTCGCACGGTGATGACCCGCTTGCCATAGTCGATATGTCCGCCCGTCTTTAACATTATGCGCGCATTGCTTGAATAATCTGCACGATCAGTATTTCTTCAATGAATACCAGAAACATCGACATAACCACGGCCCAGTTGGCAGCACGCCCCACGCCTTCCGTTCCTTTCGATGAATGGTAACCTTGATAGCAGCCCACGATACCGATGGTGAAGCCAAATACGATGGCTTTCAACACCAGCGAAAATACATCGAGGAACGTTACCGCGTCAAACACCTGGTCGAAATACACCCGGAAACTCGTATCCTCGACTTGATTGACACTTAGGAAGGCCCCAAGCAGGCCAACAGCCGCTGTATAGAAAGACAGGATGGGAATACCTATGGTGGTGGCCAATACGCGGCTCACCACGAGGAATTTGAATGGATTGGTGCCCGAAACCTCCATGGCGTCGATCTGCTCGGTCACTTTCATGGAACCCAGCTCGGCACCGATCTGCGAACCGACCTTGCCCGAGGCGATCAGCGCCGTAACCAGCGGGGCCAACGCCCGGATAATAGCAATGGATATCAGCGCGGGCAGCCACGACGTAGCACCAAATTCGGCTAGCGAGGGACGCGATTGGTTGGTAAATACAATACCGGTAATGAAGCCTGTTAGCGAAATAAGAGGCAGTGATTTCCAACCGATTTCATAACACTGCCGGACGATCTCCTTGAACTCATAAGGTGGCCTGAACACCTCGCGGAAGAAACGCATGACAAACCGATGGATATTGGCTAGTTCGACGAGTGTACGCTGTATCTTCTTCTTTACCATCCGTGGATTTCCGCAGTTAAGGCTGCAAACTTAGCTAAAATGCCATTAATTTCCCTATATAAACGCACATTTCGGGAAATTGTTCTACAATGTTACCAGTAGTGCAGAGGGCGTTTCAGCTAGCCGGATTAAACCATCGGGTCGCCACGCTAGTCATACCGACAGAACAAACAAAAGTGTTGCACCTTTAAATTAGCAAGTCATGAAAACGATAAAGAAGACCGCACTTACGCTACTTACAGCAATCGCCTTTGTGGCTATTGTGGCAACCAATGCCGTGAAAGCCCAACCCGGCATGAGCGTTTCGTTCCAATTATTTTACGACGAACTGGCTCCTTATGGTGAATGGATAAATGACCCCGAATACGGATATATTTGGCTTCCGGACGCTGATCAGAACTTCCAGCCTTATGCTACGAATGGTTATTGGGTAATGACCAGCTACGGAAACACCTGGGTATCGAACTATGCTTGGGGCTGGGCACCGTTCCATTATGGCCGGTGGACCTATACCGATTACTACGGTTGGGCATGGGTGCCGGGCTATGAGTGGGGTCCCGCTTGGGTAAGCTGGCGGAGTGGCGGTGGTTATTACGGCTGGGCGCCGCTAGGTCCGCGCATGAGCATCGATGTACACATCGGTATCCCCCACCACCACTGGGTGTTTGTACCACAACGGTATATTTGCAGTCCGCGGCTCTATAGCTACTACACGCCGTACCGCAACCGCGTAAGTATATATAACCGCACTACGATTATCAATAACACATACGTGTACAACAATCGTACGTATGTAAGCGGTCCACGCCGCAGCGAACTTGAGCGGGCTACGGGCGGCCGGGTGGCGGTACGCGAAATAAGCCATGCTACCCGCCCTGGAAGGGCCGCCGTAAATAGCCGTTCGGTAAGTCTCTACCGGCCGGAGGTAGACCGCAACAGCCGTACATCGGCACGCCCCGCCCGGGTAGCCGATGCGGCAACGGCAAGGACCAGCAGCCGGGCTGCCAATGCACGGACGGCAACGACACCGGCCAACAACCGGAACGCAACGGCGGCTACACGTGGCACCACTACGCGGACGACCGATAGCCGCAATGTGCGGTCGGCCACCGGCAACAATACGGAAGCTACCCGTACAAACAGCACACGTGAAGCAGTGCGCACAAACAGCGCTAACCGGACCCGCGAGGCAGCTACACCGGCGGCACGTACAACTGCCCCGAGAACGAACTCCGTGCGCAGTGCGGAAAGTACTTCCAGCAGTACGACAAACCGTGCAACCACACCGGCGTCTCGAAATCGGTTAACAACCAGCGTACAACAACGGGCTACCAAACCTACGGTAAGCCAAAGCAGCCGAACGTCTACGCAGGCGCAGCGTGCAACACCGGTACGGAATAGCAGCACGAACGCACCTGCGCAAAGGGCCAGCCGCCCGAGCCGTAGCACCACGGTGAAAAGCCAGTCGTCTTCGCGGCCGAGTGTTTCGACGAGCAGCCGTTCGCAAAGCAGCCGGAGCAGCGCTACGCCCAGTAAAACTGCTGAACGGAAAAGCTCGTCCGGAAGGGGCCGTGGATAGCCCGATTGCCCGAACGGCGATGGAATCCTGACGACTAATAGGAATCAAAGAAACGGTAGCCCGTCTCGCTGAAAACGAGACGGGTTATTTTTTCCGTTTTTATACCTACCTTTGAAACTGTCAGAACCAAAGAATAACCATGGATAACGGTAGAAGAAAATTTTTAGGAACCTCATTGGCGGGTGCAGCGCTGGCGGTCAGCCTCCCCGAAATCGTAAAAGCGGCCATTGCACCGGCCACAGCCGCACCGAAAATCCGGATAACGGAAAACGATGTCATCCTGTTTCAGGGCGACTCGATAACGGATGCTGGCAGGGATAAGAAAAGCGACTCGCCCAACAACAGCGGTGCGCTGGGCCACGGTTATGCCTTATTGGCGGCAGCCAACCTGTTGCACACACATGCGACAAAACAGCCTCTCGTTTACAACAAGGGGATCAGCGGGAATAAGGTACACCAGTTAGCTGCCCGCTGGGAGGAAGATTGCGTTTCGCTGAAACCCAACATCCTGAGTATACTGATCGGGGTGAACGACTACTGGCACACGCTGTCGGGCAACTATGACGGCACGATCCAGGTGTACCGCGACGACTACCGGAAGCTGCTCGACCGCACGATGAAAGCACTTCCCCATGTGAAACTCATCATCGGCGAACCCTTTGCCGTCAATAATGTGAAAGCGGTTACCAACGACTGGTTCCCGGCATTTGACGAATACCGCGCCGCGGCCCGCGAAATAGCCGATGAGTACCGTGCCGTATTCATCCCCTATCAGCGGGTATTTGATGAAGCCTCCAAAAAAACACCGGCCTCCTATTGGACGGGCGATGGCGTGCATACGACGTTGGCAGGCTCACAATTGATGGCAGAGGCATGGTTGCAAGCGGTTAAATAGGTGATAGTTGACAATTAGAACACAGATACCGCAGATTGAGCGGATTGCCACCGATTGCAAATAGCAAAAAAGCAAACGGCAATATGCAAAGCGCCTAAAAATGATTGTCTCCATACTGGATAACGATTTCTATAAGTTCACCATGCAACATGCGGTGATGAAACTTTTCCCGAAGGCGCGGGCGAAGTACCAGTTCATCAACCGTGGTAAGCATGTGTTCCCCCCCGGTTTCGCTCCGGCATTGCAGGATGCCATCGCAGCGTTGGCAAAACTACAGCTTACCGACCGCGAGAAGAGTTATTTCGCTACCACCTGTCCATACATCGACCCCACGTATTTCGACTTCCTGCAGGGTTATCGATACGACCCAACGGAAGTGCGTGTTGAACAACAGGACGGCGAACTCACAGTGGCCATCGAGGGGTACTGGTACCGGACTATCCTGTGGGAAGTGCCCATTATGTCGTTGATATGCGAGCTTTATTATCAACTTACCGGCCAGATACGGCAACCGGACGAGCAGGTAATCGCAACCGCCACGCAGAAAATCGAGCAGTATGGGCAGTTGGGGGTTACCATCGCTGAATTTGGCACCCGCCGCCGGCACTCCTACACGGTGCACCGGCTGGTGGTACAGGCGCTCCGTGCGGCGGGTGAAGGCACCTTTATCGGCACCAGCAATGTCCATATGGCCATGCGTAACCAAACGAGGCCCATCGGCACACATGCGCACGAATGGTTCATGTTCCATGCCGCCAAATACGGATTCAAGATGGCCAACCTACTGGGTTTGGAGCATTGGTCTGAGGTGTACCGTGGCGATCTCGGCATTGCCTTGTCCGATACGTACACGACCGATGTGTTCTTTACGCAGTTCGACAAGAAGCTCTCCAAATTATTCGACGGTGTACGGCACGACAGCGGAGATCCGCTGGTTTTTGCCGACAAAACCATTGCACACTACGAGCACCACGGTATTGACCCGCGCTCGAAAACCATCATCTTCTCGGACGGACTGGATACCGAGAAGGTGACCCGTATTGCCGGATACTGCCGTGGCCGCATCGGCATTTCGTTCGGCATCGGAACCAATTTCACCAACGATGTGGGCTTACCACCGATGAATATCGTGATTAAAATGACGGAAGCATATCCAACGGACGGCCACTGGACACCCGTCATCAAACTTTCCGATGAACCCGGCAAGCATACGGGTGACGGAAAGATGATTGCCTTGGCCAAACAAATCCTTGACATTCCTTAACAAGCTATGCCACCTGATGTGCTGGGCCACGCCCTTCATGACTACTTACAAGGACATCGCGGCGACCAGCTGCTCACACACACGAGCTTCGGTGGCGTGGAAGAGATGCCTGTGGCCGAATTTTTCCGGTCGCCCGTTGATTTTCCCGAACTGGAGCACATCGCTTTGTCGCTATGCGACGGGCGTGTGCTCGATGTCGGCGCCGGCGCGGGGAGCCATGCCCTGTTCCTGCAAAAACGCGGGATGGATGTTACCGCATTGGAACGTTCGCCGTTGGCCGGTACGGTGATGCGCGGACGGGGCGTAAAACAGGTAATAACAGCTGACATTTTCGAGTACTCGGGCGGTCAGTATGATACACTCCTTTTTTTGATGAATGGCATCGGCGTGGCCGGCACCCTCGATGGACTGACGTCGCTACTCAATCATTGCAAAACGTTACTGAACCCGGGCGGCCAGCTCCTTTTCGACTCGTCGGATATCGCTTACCTCTATGCCGACGGCACCGTGGATAAGCCCGCGGGCTATTATGGTGAAATCCGATACCAATATGCCTATAAAGGTAAACGCAGCGCATCTTTCGATTGGTTATTCATCGACCAGGACACCCTGATCAGCGTCGCGCGGCCGATGGGCTGGGTGGTGCAGATTCTGTATGAAGACGGGCACGACCAGTACCTGGTGCGGATGGAGTTGATGGCATAAAAAAAGGGGCTGGGAGCCCCTTTTTTAGCGATAGAATTGTTTTGGTTTCACAAACACATGAAAAAGAAGCGGAACAATTCCAGGAAACCGCTTAGTTTAAAATTAAGGTCTTGGCCCTATGTATTCGTAGGTCTCTTCAAAAGTATAAGCTCCACTTGCGTTATTCCAATATACCTTAAGCGTCTTGGTATCCGGATTCCAGACGCTACGAGCATCCTGCGGTTCTTGGACACCCAAAGACGGACAGCTTACCGTAACCGCAAATGTTTCAGGATCAATCGTATAGAACACTTCGTTACTATAAGCACCTAATAAACCAGGATAAACTTGGACGGAATTTGGGCCTGTTGTCTGTAACTCAACTTCTGTTTCTTGATTAGGGATAACCGAAGTGTTTGCAGAAGTGGTATACTTATAAATCCCATCATAGTCATTCTTCACACTGACTATGGCAAAAATCGTGTCCTTTCCCGCGTTTGCCGGAAGTCCACCACTATTTGTCAGAATATATGCAACAGCATATTTCTTTGTTAAATCAAACTTGCTGCCATCCAATGCAATGGTATATTCCTGAGCAAAATCTCCCGACTTAAATTCAATATTAAATCCATCCGCCGTTGCAGAAAAAGCAGGATTGACGACGGTAAATATATCTTCGGGAAGAAACTCATAGTCCGCTTCGTGTTCTTCGTTATAGTCATCGATAACCTCAGGGGCAGCTTTGATTGACACTTGCAATGGATTATTCAAACTCGCATTGGAATTGGCAAATTTAGTAATAGTGAAAATGCCGACATTACGCACATCAGTAAACGGACTCAAATAGATAATACGTTCAGGTGCTTCCGAAAAAGAAACGAACGTAGTCCCCGCGTCACCCATCGGCTCTCCATCAAATGAGTCCTTAACGCAGCCCGCTAAGAGAAGCGTCGCCGCAAAGAACCCGATTAAATAACCATATATTGTTTTCATAATATTCGCTTTTAACAAATCGTTTATAGATTATTGATCCCACCAAATACGGGAATCCTGACTATCTCCACCCTGCAGACGTTCGACCGCTTCCTTGACACCAGTCTCGTTCGTAGAATACTCGCTGGTAGCATATACGTAACGTCGTACGATTTCGCCCGAGGCATTCGTTGCGTCAGGAGCGGGCTGCAATGCCGGATAGCCCGTTTTACGCCAAATATTCCAACCCTGCTGACCATCGGGATAATGTGCGATATAGCGTTGGGTTGCTATTTTCTGTAAGTTGGCTCCGGATCCGGCTGCCGCAGTCAAATTCACACCGCTCTGCGTAAAATATGAAGCCGAAGGTGCAGCGATACCCCACTGTTCGAACGAGAGTTCAATTCCGGTACGATACACTGTTGTCAAATCTTCCGACGTCCACCCGTAATCGGCAGCTTCCGCACGCGCTAAGGCTACTTGGCCGGCGCTCAAAATGATTACCTCGCCATTTTCCTCTCGTTTATCGCCCCGTAAGATACGTGCCCAAGTGGGATTCGCTGCCGTAAAGGCTTCGGCCGATGCGCGCGCAAGGCCGTATGGTACGCCGACATTCGAGGTTTCCAATGCGTTAGGGTCACTTTCTACTTCAGACGCACCGCCAAACGCCGCCTGCCTGCCATCTCCCAACGATCCCATCAAATCCGTCAGCGTTTTGCTTTCGGCGAAATCCTTACGACCATTATATAGGTTCCACCAATTGCTCCGGAAATTCCCCCCCGGATACACTATCTTGATATTTTGGGAATTATCACTGATGTAACCTGCTGGATCATTCAAAGCCGCAGTGAATTGGCTCGCCGCATAATCGCCGGCATTGGGGTAACGCTTTGAAAGCTGCAGGGCCATCATCATCCGCAACGAGTTTGCAAAACGTTTCCACCCAGCGATATCTCCATCATTAATGACATCACCGGTAATCAGGCTTCCGTCAAATTCATTCACCGCTTCGCTAAGCGCTTGTATCATACCTTTGTAAATCTCTTCTTGGGTATCGTACTTGGGGGTTACCCCTTGCAATGCTTCGCTGTATGGCACATCGCCCCAACGATCAGTTACCGACCAAAAAATATACTGCTTCAATATCTTCGCAATCGCACTCATGTTGTTGCTTTGCTCGGTGTTGATGATATTCTGCAAATCGTAGAGTATGCCCGTATATTCGCCCGCGAAAGCCAATTGCGGCAATGCATAAAGCGAAACGTCGGTATACTGTGTTTCAGAAAAATATTGCGCATACAATCCGCCACGGGTTTGGCTCGCATATCCTCCCAAGCCTGCTCCCACATTGGTCAACAATGCACCGATGATCGGATCGTTTGTAGCTCCGGGATTGACATTCGTGTCTCCGAAATCGCTTAATTTTTCACATCCCGCAGCCGTTGCCAAGAAAGCGGCGATAACGGGATATAATATATAGTTCTTTTTCATCTTTCTAGCCTTTCAGTTTATTAAAACGTTAACCTGATATTAAACCCTATGCCACGAGTGCCCGGTAATTGGCCTCGTTCACCATAAACGGCACTCACTTCAGATGGGTCGAAATCTTTCGTCTTGGCATATAGCAACCAAGGGTTTCTTGCCACCACTGACACATAGGCCCCTTTTACATAATCACCCAAATTCAGCCGGCTTACGGGTACTTGATAACCCAACGATATTTCGCGCAGTTTTACAAATGTCAAATCGTAGATAAAATCATCAAAGGTCCGATTATTAAACATATTATGATAGTAATCTTGGGCCTCCACATAGAAGAAGACCGAATTGTTATCTTCATCGACCCCATCCACGCGAACACCACCGCCATCGGCTACCGCATCACGTACTGGGTTCCCTTTGTCATTTAAGACTGCGGTTCTCGCAGTCAAGCCGCTATAGGAGCCCCACATGTTGGACAGGGAAGCGAACTTACCACCAAACTGATAGTCAATATTTACGGCCAGATCAAAATCTTTAAAGAAGACAAAGCCATTCTGTATACCCCCGGTAACCAATGGGAGCACACTACCAAAGAAAACATTCGGGTCGTTTTGATAGAAACCTGAGCTCGAAAGGATTGGAATCCCGTCGTCATTGCGCAAAATACCATTCCCATAAAGCTGTCCCCAACGCTCTCCCTCTTTATGCACCATATATGGCATCACCGTACCCCAAGGTCCGCCAACATCAATGCGGTCGACCTCATACTCTTTGCTGATTTCCACCACGTCATTTTCTACCAACCTAGAGTAAGTTGCTCCGATATTCCATTCGAAATTTGATGTGGCAACAGGTATTGCTGATAGCTGTAAATCGATACCTTTTTTCGTGACCTTACCGATATTTGTAAGAATGGACGTAAACCCACTTGCCCCGTTTAAGCTTAACGATTGAGGGAAGTCAATTTCGCTACCATCCCAATAGGTAAATGATAAGCCTAAACGATCGCGGCCCCGACTACCCCGGAAGAAACCTAGGTCTAAACCAACATCCATTTGGCTAACAACCGACCCCCGTATATTCGGATCCACCAATTGATCCGGAGTACCCATCAGGAAGTTGCTACCCCATTTAAACTGCCCAACGCCATACGCAAAACCTGGATAGCGGTATGCTCCGAACTCCGTTGACCGGACACCGAGTGCTTTGGGAATTTCCCCCCAACCGGCACGTAGCTTTCCGTAACCAAACCAAGAAGAGGTCGGAAGCAAATCACTGAATATAAACGATCCGCCCACCGATTTAGACAACACACTGTTGTTATCTGCCGGTAATGTTGAAAACCAGTCATTACGCAAGCTGAAATTCACGAACACCATATTCTGGTACCCGAATACCCCCGAACCAAATATGGCATTATAACGCTCTTCGGTTCTCCCGTTCGAAATCGTGGCATCATTAACCGAGTTGGCAATGGTAAATAAATCCGGAACGTTGAGTCCTTGGTTGGTATTTGCCGAATTCGATTTACTGACCCAATGGAAGAAGTCGCTTCCAAGGTGTCCTTCGATGGAAAAATCATTAATCGTTTTACTATAGTTAGCCAGAAACTCTAGGTTCTGTCTGTTCGAGTACGAAGTGCCGGTACCATAATACCCCCGCGCCTGCGCGTTGTTACCTTGGGTCTGCAATCCACTCTCATTCAATCGGCTGCTGTATTTGTCTTCCCAGAAAGTGGTGTTTTGCTGCTTACGGTAGGTCGCAGAAACGTTGAGCCCTTCCATGATATGGTATGTCAGACTAAGATGGCCAAACAACCGATCACGTTGATTGATCATATCAATCAAATCGTAATACACGTAGGGATTATACCAATAGTTCCCGGCATAGAAATTACGTTCATTGGCTGGATTGTATGACGTGGGCGCGGTTTTATTCCAACTCGCGTAAATACCATCGGGGGTGGTCAATCCGCGGAGCTCCTTCAAAATACCCATATCGAGATTTCGATGGAACCATTGACTAAAGGCACCGGTCGATTGGTTTGAGTAGTCGTCGTCTATCTCTCCGTAAAGCCGCTGATTGATGTAATTAACATTGGTTGACAATGTTAAATACTTATTAATATCATAATCGAGAATCATGTTAATGTTATTCCTACCGAGCTTGGATGTAGGAATCAAACCATTGATACTTTGATTGCCGTAAGTCAGTTTAAGATTTACATTATCAGTGGCGGTGCTAAATGAAATACTGTTATTCAGCAATACCCCCGTCTCATAGAAGTCACGTGCATTATCCGGCTGTGGCGTCAATTTAGCTGTTTGGAAGGACCGGCTGTGCCCGCCATACCAAGCGTACCAAGGAATATACTCTTGACCTACCATTCGTGGGCCCCAGCTCGCATCGTCATTATAGTCATGATAAAACTTTCCATCAAGCGCTTTCCATTCTTCCGGTTGACCAGGTTGCCAGGTATACTTTATGAGTGAACTGGCCCCACCTCCTGCATAGGAATTCTGGTAATTCGGCATGATATAAGGATTCTCAAATTGAGCGCCCAAATTCATGACGATTCCCATACCGGACGACTTTCTTCCCCGTTTAAGCGTTATTACAATTGCTCCATTAGCTCCCTGCGATCCAAACTGGGCAGATGCCGCTGGGCCTTGCAATACGGAAATGCTGGCAATATCATCCAGATTGAGGTCATCAGAATTCGGAAGGATAGTTCCGTCGACAACATAAATAGCTCCTTGACCGCCCCCAAAACCAGAGGCCCCACGGAGACGCACAGCAGTTTCCCTCCCCAATGCGGCAGCCGATTGACTCCGTACTTGCAAACCAGCGACTTTACCCGCCAAGGCATTGTTGACATTCGGTTGGCGGGTCACATTCACGTCATCACCTTGTAATACTTGTGCGCTATAAGAAATGGAACGCGCTGTCTGTTGCGTACCATAGGCGCCGGTAACCACAACCTCCTCGAGCGTTGCCGCCCCGGGACTTAATGTTACATTGATGATTGCGCCAGATCCCAAAGCAACAACCTGTGTCTCAAAACCTATAAACGTAAATTGCAATTGGGTAGCAGACGCAGGTACAACAAGCGTATAATCTCCTTGCAAGTTCGTTTGTGTAACAGCCTGCGATCCTACTGCGGTAACGGTTACGCCCGGTAGCGGACTTGAGTCCTCCGAAGAAATCACCTTACCACTGATCCTTTTTTCTTGGGCATACGCTGATCCGATCAGCAATATCCCCAACACGAAAAAACCAAGTAACTTTTGTTTCATGTGTTTTTGAATTTGGTTAAATTAATTAATAGACTACCTTCCGGAAACCCGGATTTTTTCAATGCAGGCCGATACACGATTGTCAAGAGACAAAGTAAAACTCACCGCGAATTGCAGTAAAAACTATACGACCATCTTAAACAGGTATGGATTGCCTATCGGCCTGATAGCTAGTTCGCGATATCAAGAGACTCTTTGATACCGCCATTTTTTAGCTAGTAAATGTCTTGTGTGCTAGTAAACGTTCTTAATAAATCTGCTTTTGTGTTTGTAAAAGTTTGCGTTAAAAATTGTACTCCCGTGTGCTTTGTTTGTCTTTTCCTGTGATATATTTAACCCCCCTGGCTATCACATTACCAGGCAGCTGTCTTTTCGAGTTAGTTTCTTGAAAAAAGCCGGCAGAAATCAGCTCTTCATAGCATTGCTTGAGACAAATGTAAATTTTTAATTGACAAAAACAAAATTATGTTAAAATAAAATTTACATGCAACATTTCGGATGTACCACGCGTCTTATGAGTGCTAGTAAATGCTGAGAAATCATGATAAAAAAGACGTTGGGTGAAATCATCAAGGAGACGATGAAAGAAAAAGGCATCAAGAGTTCCATGGTGGCCCGCAAGATGAATGTATCCCGACAGGCTATCAGCCAAATCGACGTACGTAAGAAATTCGATCTTGATTTCCTTCAACGCCTCAAAGAGGCATCGGGATTAGATTTCACCGCCATCGCCTACGAAAAAATCGGCCGCACCTACCCCCATGACGAACAGCCGGTCGACTTACCCCAGGGCATCACCATCAACATCAGGGTGACCACGAAAGACAAAGATAAGCTGGACAACCTGCCTTCTTTTATTGAAGAAGTGGAGGCGTCGGGTAAACGGTATGGATTCGAACTAACCTAATCCACCCATTCGAAACCGGTGTATGGCACCAATGCGTCGGGGATTTTTATGCCTTTATCTGTCTGGTAATTTTCCAAAATGGACGCCACGATTCGCGGCAACGCCAGGGCACTACCATTGAGAGTATGGGCCAACTGTGTTTTGCCGCCTTCTCCTTTGAAACGCACTTTGAGCCGGTTGGCTTGGTATGTCTCGAAATTAGACACGGACGAAACTTCTAGCCAGCGTTGCTGGGCGGCACTCCATACTTCCATGTCATAAGTAAGCGCCGAGGTGAAGCTCATATCGCCGCCGCAAAGCCGAAGCACCCGGTAAGGCAGTTGCAGGGCTTGCAACAGCGACTGCACATAAGCGCTCATTTCTTCCAGCACGGCGTAGGACTTGTCAGGATGCACCAGCTGCACCACTTCCACCTTGTCGAACTGATGCAGGCGGTTCAAGCCGCGCACATGCGCACCGTATGATCCGGCTTCCCGGCGAAAACACGGGGTATAAGCTGTATGCTTAATGGGGAAATCGCTTTCTTTCACAATGGTATCGCGGTACAGGTTGGTAACGGGCACCTCCGCCGTGGGGATGAGATAGAGGTCATCGACACCCACATGGTACATCTGCCCTTCCTTATCGGGAAGCTGCCCCGTTCCGAAACCGGAAGCTTCGTTGATCAATATGGGCGGCTGCACTTCCTTATAGCCGGCTTTTTCTGCCTGGTCCAAAAAGAAGTTGATCATGGCGCGTTGCAACCGTGCTCCTTTACCTTTATATACGGGAAAACCCGCCCCGGTTATTTTGGTGCCAAGCTCGAAGTCTATGATGTCGTATTTGGCGGCGAGTTCCCAATGGGGCAACGCTCCCGCCGGGAGTGCCGGCGGTACGCCATGCTCCAGTACCACCTCGTTGTCTTCGGCACCTATGCCTTTGGGCACCGACTGGTGCGGCAGGTTGGGCAGCAACACCAGCTTCTCGTATAAATCGGCTTCAACGGCCGCCAGCTCATCGGCGAATTTCTTCTGTTGGTCCTTATATCCACCCGATTGCGCTTTCGCCACCTCGGCTTCGTCACGTTTTCCCTGGCGCATCAGTTCGCCGATTTGGCGTGCCGCGGCATTCGCCGATGCGGCAAGGGCATCGGCTTCGGTCTGTACCTGCCTGCGGCGCTCATCCAGCGCTATTACCTCATCTACCAGTTCAAGCGCCTGAAAATTCCGGATGGCCAACCGCTCAACCACTTCGTCTCTGTTTTCGCGGATATAATTAACTTGCAACATATATTTCTTTATTTTGTGTCGCAAAAATAATAAAAATGCTTTACCTCGTCCCCACTCCCATCGGCAACCTTGAAGATATGACCCTGCGTGCCGTCCGCATCCTTAAAGAAGCGGATTTCATCCTTGCCGAGGATACGCGCACGAGCGCCCCCCTCCTTAAGCATTTCGGCATCGCCGGGAAAGTCTTTGCCCACCATCAGCATAACGAGCACAAAGCCGTGGCAGAAATCATACGCTTTCTTGAAGAAGGCAAAACCGTGGCCTTGATATCCGACGCAGGCACACCGGCGATTTCCGACCCCGGGTTCCTGCTGGTTCGGGAAGCCATCAAACACGGCATCGCGGTACAATGCCTGCCGGGCGCCACGGCCTTTGTACCCGCATTGGTGGCCTCGGGCCTTCCTTGCGACCGGTTCTGCTTCGAAGGGTTCCTCCCGGTAAAGAAAGGACGGCAAACGCGATTGAAATCCCTCGCCGCGGAAACCCGCACACTGATTTTTTACGAGTCGCCCCACCGGCTGCTCAAAACACTCGACGAATTCATCGCGGTATTTGGAACGGAGCGTCCGGCTTCCATCTCGCGCGAAATCAGCAAGGTATATGAAGAAACCGTGCGCGGCACCCTGGCAGAACTCAAGGATCATTTCAACACACATACGCTCAAAGGCGAGTTCGTGGTTTGCATATCCCCCCAACTTTAGCTAAGTTTGTATAAACGAGATACGAACCGTGTTTAAGCCCATCACCATCAAGGATATTGCGCAGGCATTGGACCTTTCGCCGTCCACCGTGTCGCGCGCATTGAGCGATAGCTACGAAATCAACGAGGAAACCAAGAAACGCGTACTGGACTACGCCGAGCAGCACAATTACCGCCGCAACCCCATCGCCTCCAGCCTACGCCACGGGCGCAGCTACTCCATCGGTGTGGTGGTATGCGAGGTAGCCAACAGCTTCTTCTCCCAAGCGATAGACGGCATCGAATCGGTGGCCTACGGCAAGGGGTACCACGTCATCATCTCGCAGAGCCACGACGCGTACGAACGCGAGGTGGTAAACATCCAGCATTTGGCCAACCGCGCGGTGGATGGCCTACTGATTTCGATGTCGGCCGAAACGAAGGATTTCTCCCACATCGTAAAATTGCACGAGCAGGGGCTGCCCATTGTGTTTTTTGACCGCATTATCGATGCTTTTGAAACCCATACGGTTACTTCCAATAACCGGGCGGGCGCGGCGAACGCTACGCAGTCGCTCGTTGGCCGTGGTTTCAGAAAAATCGCCCACCTGGCCAATGCGCCGCACCTTTCTATTACCGCAGAACGGATGGAGGGATACCAGGAGGTTTTGGAAAGCAGCGGGATACACCTCGACGAGTCACTTATCCGCTACTGCCACCACGGGGGGCGCGTACAACAGGAAGTGGAGGATGCCGTGCGATATTTCCTAAACCTGGACGAACAGCCGGATGCCATCTTTGTGGCGAGCGACCGGCTGAGCATGGGTTGCCTAAGCGCATACAACAAGCTGGCACCCAAGGAAACCCACCCTGCCATAGCGGGTTTTTCCAACTCGGATGTGCTGGATCTTTTCCAGCCTGGCTTTACCTGCGTTCGCCAACCGGCGTTTGAAATGGGCCGCGTAGCCATGGAAATGCTCATCCAACTGATAGAGAGCCGATATCCGGTATACGATTTCGAGAACACCGTACTGGAAACGAAGCTCATCGCCCGGTAAGCGATCCATGCTGTTGGGCCCGCCTCGCAATTTCGCTTTTTAACCCAGATTATTCATTAGCTTTCGTGATGAGGGCTGTAACTGCAATAAAGTCAGGCTGTTTGGAGGCTGAGGCATAGCAGCGCTATGTGAGGCCGAAAACATCAGCGAAGCGACTGAATTTGAAGCAGTTTCAGCACGCAATAGAAGTGCTAATGAATATTCTGGGTTTAAACCGTACCTTTGCGCCCATGATTAATGTATCCAACCTTTCACTCCGCTATGGCAAGCGGGTTTTGTTTGAAGATGTCAACCTTAAATTCACCCCGGGCAACTGCTACGGCATCATCGGTGCCAACGGTGCCGGTAAATCCACGTTCCTCAAAATCATCTCGGGCGATGTGGACCCAACGACCGGCTCGGTAAGTTTCACGCCGGGCGAGCGGATGGCGGTACTCAAGCAGGACCACTACGCGTTTGACGAGTACCCCGTTATCGAAACGGTAATGATGGGCCACCAGGAGCTGTATGACATCATGAAAGAGAAGGATGCTATTTATGCCAAGGAAGATTTTTCGGATGCCGACGGTGAACGGGCAGGCGAGCTGGAGGCTAGATTCGCTGAAATGGATGGATGGAATGCCGAAAGCGACGCCGCCACGCTGCTGAGCAACCTCGGCATCGATGAGGCGCTCCATTATAAATTGGTAAAGGAACTGGACGGTAACCAAAAGGTCCGCGTGCTCCTCGCGCAGGCGCTTTTCGGCAGTCCCGATATCCTGCTGCTAGACGAACCTACCAACGACCTCGACATCCATACCATCGCTTGGCTGGAGGATTTCCTAGCCAGCTATGAGGCCATCGTCTTGGTCGTATCGCACGACCGGCACTTCCTCGACTCGGTATGTACCCATGTGGTCGATATCGACTTCGGCAAGATGACCATTTATACCGGCAACTACTCCTTCTGGTACGAATCGAGCCAGCTGGCGTTGAAACAGCGTGCCGACCAGAATAAGAAAATGGAAGACAAGGTCAAGGAACTTCAGGAATTTATCCGTCGGTTCAGTGCCAACGCCTCCAAATCCAAACAGGCCACCAGCCGGAAGAAAGCACTCGAAAAAATCAACCTGGAAGAGATTAAACCTTCGAACCGGAAATACCCGGCCATCATGTTCAACACAATGGCACGCGAAGCCGGCGACCAGATTTTGCAGGTAGAGAAACTGGGCAAAACGCTGAATGGTGAGCTGCTGTTCAACAACGTGAATTTCATGGTCAGCAAGGGCGACAAAATCGCTATCCTTTCGCAGAACAGCTTGGCCACCTCTGCCTTCTATGACGTGTTGACGGGGCGAGATAAAGACCATACCGGTAATTTCAAATGGGGCGTCACCATCAGCATTGCCGACATTCCGATGGATAACAGCGACTATTTCGAAGGCAAATCAGAAAACCTCATCGACTGGTTGCGGGAATATGGACAGCCTGGCCAAGACGAGCAGTTCATCCGCGGCTTCCTGGGCAAGATGCTGTTCTCGGGTGAAGAGGTGCTCAAGAAATGCTCGGTACTATCGGGCGGCGAAAAAATGCGTTGCATGTTTTCGCGGATGATGCTCCAACAGGCCAACATGTTGCTGTTCGACGAGCCGACGAACCACCTCGACCTCGAATCGATCACGGCGTTGAACAACGGCATGGTCGATTTCCGGGGTAGCATCCTGTTTACCTCGCGCGACCATGAGCTGACACAGACCGTGGCCAACCGCATTATCGAACTGACACCGAACGGCATCATCGATAAACTGATGAGCTACGACGATTACATCAACAGTGAGTCGGTGAAAGAACAACGGGAAGCGATGTACGCATAAACCCGTCGTTTCAGTGCACAAACAACCCCACGGTAAGAAAGACACTGTGCTGGTAAAAGCTATTGCCAGCAAAGCGTGAATCAAACTGCTGGAAGCCGTAACCGGTACTAAACAACAAATCCGAGCCACCTATTAACATGTGGCCGTACGTGATGCCTGCCCGCGCCGTGAAACCCCTAAAGAAGTCGGCACCGATACTGGGCGCATAGCCCGCATTGGCCAGCACACCGAATGCGCCCAACGCGGATACCTCGGCTACCGGCACCCTGAAATCGGCGTAGATCGGCAACGTATTTACACGGCGCGTAGACCGGCTACCATCGCCCAAGGTCGCCGATCCGCGGTACACATCGTTGCCAACGCCCAAACCGAGATACATCCGGTCGTAAAAATTACGTCCAAATGCAAACTGGAATTGATAGCCATGCATCACGGATTGATCGGCCGAGGTGGCTACACCGAAAATCCCACCCGCTTGCAAAAGCGTATACGTGCCCCGGCGTTGGGCGTGGGTAGAAAAACATGTACAGACCAAGACGAGTACGGTTACCAATGTGTATTTATTCATCGTGTTTCGCTAATAAAGTATTTTATATATCAATTCTTTCAGTAAATCGCCCTGTTCCAGGTTCACCGCATTCAATCCCTTTGACTTCAGGTCATATTCACGTAGGTGGGCCATGATATCGAACGTTTTGCGCCTATTGAAACTGCGGGCAGCAATGTCGTACTCCCGCGTGAAAAACGGATGCACACCCAGCTCGCGGGCGACTGCCTGGGGCGACCGGTCGGTAAGGTAATGGTACTTCAACACCTTGGTGAAATAACCCCCAATAGCCCCCAACACTACCGGCATGGGATTACTGCGCGGGTTGGCACCGAAATAGTCTACGATACGGAAAGCCTTGACCGCGTCCTTTTTTGCCAACGCAGTGGTGAGCTCAAAAACGTTGAAATCTTTGCTGATGCCAATATTTCGCTCAATGTCCTGAACCGATATTTCCTGCTCTTTGGGCACATTGAGCATCAGCTTATCGAGCTCATTGACCACCTTGGACAAATCGGTGCCCAGGTACTCCGCCATCATGGCTGCCGCCTGCGGGTGGATACCCCAGCCACGGTCCTTCACATAATTCGTTATCCAAGGAGCCACCTTGTCGTCGTACAGCTTCGGCGATTCCAGTACGGCACCGGCTTTCTCCGCCACTTTATAGATTTTCCGTCGCTTATCGAATTTACCATATTTATAGGCGATTACGAGCACCGTGCTCTTCATCGGATTCTCAAGGTAAGCCAACAGTAATTCGTCTTCCTTCCATTTCAGGTTTTGCGCTTCCTTCACGATGATGACTTGGTAATCGCTCATCATCGGATAGCGTTTAGCTGCACCCACAATCGTGGTGAAATCGGTGTCTTTGCCGTAGAGCACCGTTTGGTCGAAGCCTTTCTGCGCATCATCCAACACCGTTGTCTCTATACAGTCGCTCACCAAATCGATACCATACGACTCTTCGCCATGGAGCAGGTATACGGGCAGGAGCTTCTTGCCCTTTATATCGGAAATGATTTTATTGGTATCCATTTATTTACTAACCACATTTATACCCTACTTTTGCAAGATGTTCACCCCCATACCCCTCAATCTGCCTGCGTATGCGGCCCACATCCAGCAGGATGGCACGAAGCTACTCATATTTGATGAATTGAGGAAGAAACAACTTGTGCTGACACCCGAAGAGTGGGTGCGTCAGCATTGGATACACCACCTCATCCACGGAAAACGGTACCCCCGGTCGCTTATCAAGATAGAAGGCGGGTTAACGCTCAACGGCATGCCCCGGCGGAGCGATCTGATGGTCTACGACACGCAGGGAAACAAGGTGCTGCTGGCAGAGTTCAAGGCCCCTTCCGTCAAAATCACCCAGGCCACGTTCGAGCAGATTGCTCGGTACAACATGGTTCACCGCGTGCCGCTCCTCTTGGTAAGTAATGGGATGCAGCACCACTATTGCCGCATCCATTTCGACGAAGCCCGTTTCGAATTTCTCGCGGACCTACCCAACTACGGGCAGTGATGCGCTCCCGCATCCACCAAGGTAAACCGACAGGCTGGCAGTAGACAAGCGCGGCATTTTGGCAGGCTACGATCCCTGCCGCCCGATGGCGCGATGTTTGTTCAACCACAAATACCGCGCAGGTATTTAATAATTGGACGAAATCACCTATATTAGCAAGATAAAATAGAACAGAAACCATGAGTATTGATAAAAACGAATTCAGGAAATATGCCATCAAGCACCACCGCATTGGTAGTCACCATGTAGATGGATTCATCGGCCGCGTGGAGCGGAAAATGCCGACATCCCTCACCCCCTACATCATCGAGGAACGGCAGATGAACGTTGCGCAGATGGATGTCTTTTCGCGGCTGATGATGGACCGCATCATTTTTATGGGCGACCCCGTAGGCGACCAAGTGGCCAATATCATCCAGGCACAGCTCCTGTTCCTACAATCAGCCGATGCACAACGCGACATCCAGATTTACATCAACTCCCCCGGAGGCAGTGTTTATGCCGGATTGGGCATCTATGACACCATGCAATACATTACGCCCGATGTGGCCACCATCTGTACGGGCATGGCGGCATCGATGGCTGCCGTACTGCTGTGTGCCGGTGCCAAGGGGAAACGGGCCGCACTAACCCATTCGCGGGTGATGATACACCAGCCTTCGGGCGGCGCACAGGGGGTGGCTGCCGATATGGAGATCAACCTCCGCGAAATGCTGAAAATAAAGAAAGAACTATACGATATCATCGCACACCATTCGGGCAAAAGCTACGAATGGGTCGAAAAATCGTCGGACCGCGACTATTGGATGATTGCTGAAGAAGCCAAAGAACACGGCATGGTGGATGAAGTGCTGGCGTCCAAAAAGGGAAAATAACCATGGCGAAAAACACAAAGGAAGTTACTTGCTCATTCTGTGGCATCCGGAAGCAGGACGCGCTGATGCTCATTGCGGGCGACGGTGCGCATATCTGTGACCGCTGCATTGCCCAAGCTGGTGAGATATTGACCGAGGAGATGAACCTCCGCAAGAGCAAGGCCCTCCAAACCACACTGAAACTCATACGCCCCATCGAAATCAAGGAGCATCTCGACCAGTACGTTATCGGCCAGGACGATGCCAAGAAAGTGATGGCTGTAGCGGTGTACAATCACTATAAACGCCTGAACCAGAAAGCGGACAAGGACGAAATCGAATTGGAAAAATCGAACATCATCCTCGTGGGCGAAACGGGCACGGGAAAGACGTTGCTTGCCAAAACAGTCGCAAAGATCCTGAACGTTCCATTCTGTATCTGTGACGCTACCGTATTGACGGAGGCGGGCTACGTGGGCGAAGACGTGGAAAGCATACTCACGAGGCTGCTGCAGGCTGCGGATTACGACGTTACCGCTGCCGAGCGCGGAATCATCTACATTGACGAAATCGATAAGATAGCCCGCAAAAGCGACAACCCTTCCATCACACGCGACGTGTCTGGTGAGGGTGTACAGCAAGCGTTATTGAAAATCCTAGAGGGAACCATTGTAAACGTACCACCCCAGGGTGGACGTAAACACCCCGACCAGAAGATGATAGCCGTGAACACCAACAATATCCTCTTCATGTGCGGTGGCGCATTTGATGGCATACAGAAAAAGATAGCCAACCGCCTGCGCACGCAGACCATCGGGTATAAGGTAAACCAGGATGAGGCAGAAATCGATGTGAACAACCTGTACAAATACATTACACCGCAGGATTTGAAAAGCTTCGGTCTTATTCCAGAACTGATCGGCCGACTGCCGGTACTTACCTACCTCAATCCGCTCGATAGAGAAACGCTGCTGAACATCCTTACCGAGCCGAAGAATGCGCTGATCAAGCAATACCGGAAATTGTTTGAATATGAGGATGTGGAACTTAAGTTCGATGACGATGTTTTCCAGTTCATCGTGGATAAAGCGAATGAATTTAAGCTCGGGGCGCGGGGGCTCCGATCCATTTGCGAGGCCATCATGCTGGATGCCATGTTTGAAATCCCGTCTGATAAGGGTGAACAGAAAACCCTGTATATATCGCTCGAATATGCCAAGCATAAATTCGAGAAATCCGATTTAAAGAAGCTGAAAGCAGCGTAACGTTTCTCCCCCCGCCGAAAACGGGGGGATTTTCATTTTATGGCCATGGCAAAAAAGAAAGACATACCCGCACAGACACCCATCAAACCGGGCTTGAAAACCAAGGAAGACATTGTAAACAACTGGCTACCCCGGTATACCAACCGGCCATTGGGCGAATTCGGCGACTACATCCTGCTCACTAACTTTTCCAACTACGTAAAGCTCTTTTCGGAGATGCACGGCAATGCGCCCATCCTGGGGCTGGATAAGCCGATGCAAAGCGTGACGGCCGGGGGGATCACCATCATTAATTTCGGGATGGGGAGCCCCATGGCGGCCACCATCATGGACCTGTTGTCTGCGATATCGCCCAAGGCGGTACTTTTTCTGGGCAAGGCGGGCGGACTGAAAAAGAAAAACAAGATCGGCGACCTCGTGCTGCCCATCGCTGCCATCCGGGGTGAGGGCACGTCCAACGACTATTTTCCGCCCGAGGTGCCTGCGCTACCGGCCTTTGCTTTGCAAAAGGCTATTTCCACGACCATACGCGACCACTCCCTCGATTACTGGACGGGCACCGTCTATACCACCAACAGACGGGTATGGGAGCACGACAAAGATTTCAAGAAATACCTGAAAAGCATCCGTGCCATGCTCGTGGACATGGAAACGGCAACGATTTTTTCCGTTGGCTTTGCCAACAAGATTCCTACAGGTGCATTGTTGCTCGTATCGGACCAACCAATGATCCCCGAAGGGGTGAAAACGGTGGAAAGTGACTCGAGCGTGACCGCCGAATTTGTGGAAACCCACCTCACGATCGGTATCGAATCGCTCCGACAGCTGATCAACAACGGACTAACGGTAAAACACCTGCAATTCTAACCGCTCAAAACCTCACGACCATGTGGCATGACAACATATTGGAAACGATCGGAAATACGCCAATCGTTAAGTTGAATAGGATCACTAACCAGCTGAAAGGGACGATATTGGCAAAAATAGAAACCACCAATCCTGGCAACTCCATCAAAGACCGTATGGCGGTGAAGATGATCGAAGACGCAGAGGCGGCCGGACTGCTTAAACCGGGAGGCACCATTATCGAGGGCACCTCCGGCAACACCGGTATGGGGCTGGCCATGGCCGCCGTGATAAAGGGTTACCGCTGTATTTTCACGACAACGGACAAGCAATCGAAGGAAAAGATCGATGCTTTGCGCGCATTCGGTGCTGAAGTCATCGTATGCCCCACCAATGTGGATCCGGAAGACCCCCGCTCCTATTACTCGGTTTCCAGCCGACTGGAACGCGAGATTCCCCGTTCATGGAAAGCCAATCAGTATGACAACCTCTCCAATACGCAGGCCCACTATGAACAGACGGGCCCGGAAATATGGGAACAGACCGAAGGGAAAATCACCCACCTGGTTGCCGGCGTAGGCACCGGCGGCACCATCAGTGGGGCTGGCAGATACCTCAAGGAGCAGAACCCCGACGTCATCGTATGGGGCATTGATTCGTACGGATCGGTATTCAAAAAATACAAAGAGACCGGCATCTTCGACAAGAATGAAATATACCCCTATATTACCGAGGGCATCGGCGAAGACTTCCTTCCTAAAAATGTAGATTTCGACGTCATCGACCACTTCGAGAAAGTAACCGACAAAGATGCGGCACTGATGACAAGGGAGTTGGCGCGCGCCGAAGGCATCTTCGCCGGCAATTCAGCGGGGGCAGCCGTAGCCGGCCTGCTCCAGCTCGGCGAACGGCTTCACGACGACTCGGTGGTGGTGGTTATCCTGCACGACCATGGCTCGCGCTACATGGGCAAGATGTACAACGAGGATTGGCTCCGCGAACGGGGATTCCTCGAAGACGAAAAACTGACGGCCCAGACCATCCTGAGGAAACGGGGCGACGTGCCGCTCATCATGGCCGATGTGGAGCAATCGGTCATTGAAACATTCAACAGCATGAAGGCACTCAACATCTCGCAGATACCCGTCACCCAGCAGGGAATGATCATCGGCAAGGTGACCGAATCGGACATCCTCCATGCGCTGTTGGAAAATCCAGCGTTGAAGTCGGCCGACGTTATGGAAATATGCACACCGCCGTTTCCTTTTGTCGACCTGCGTACTTCCATCGACAAGATATCGTCCCTCATCCACAAGGATAACCAAGCGGTGCTGGTAGAAGATGAATATGGCAAAATAGCCATCATCACCCAATACGATATCATCAATGCCATTTCGGGATAAAAAAATCCGCCTCGTTCTTTTAAACGAGGCGGACTTTCTAACGCAGCCGTATCAGCTACTGCTTATGCACCAGCTACGAGCGTCACTTTAAAATTGATTTCTTTGCTGATGAGGTCATCGGCCTGGCCAGCGTAGTTTACGCCCCAGTCTTCGCGGGCAATATTGAAATCGGCCGTCGCCTTCACAGCGGTATCCGTTGCTTCTTGCACCTGCGCATCAAAGGTGATGTTCTTGGTGACACCGCGGATGGTCAGATTGCCCGAAATGGCAACGGTACCTGCGGCTGCTCCGTCTTGCACATTCGTGATCTCGAAACTAGCCTCCGGGTGGTTATCCACATCGAAGAAGTCCGCAGACTTCAAGTGGCCTTCCAATTTTCCTTTGTATTCGCCATCCAGATCGTGGTTGGTAATGGTGGTTAGGTCGATGACGAAATTGCCGCCCACCAGCTTGCCCTCTTCCACTGTCAGCGTGCCTGACTTGATCTGGACATCACCGTGGTGCTGACCGCTCACCTTCCGGCCGGTCCAGTGTACCGAAGACTGTTCGGTATCCACAGCAAGGTCATTGCCCGCTTGCGATAATGTCGCGGCTTCCACATTGTCTGATGTTTCCGCTCGCTTTCCTTCGGGGTTGCTCACGCATGATGCCAGCACCAGTGCGCCCGCGACCATTGATAATACTACTTTTCCCATGCTTTTTTGACGATTAAGTAATTATATGGTTAAACATTTATTTTGCAAAAATATAGAACGGGCCTGTTTTTCCCTAATGCATACAGGCAAATTAACAATTTATAGACAAAAATGTTTTCAGTGAAGTTTCGGGTCGGCCTGGATGCGTTTGATATCGGCACCCAATGCCTGCAACCGATGCTCGATATCCTGGTAGCCACGTTCAATCTGCTCAATGTTGTGGATAATGGATTTCCCTTGGGCAGAGAGTGCTGCAATCAGCAGCGATACACCCGCCCGGATATCCGGTGAGGTCATTTCAATCCCTCGCAGCCGGAACGCGTTATTGAGACCGATCACGGTTGCCCGGTGCGGATCGCAGAGGATAATCTGTGCCCCCATGTCAATCAGCTTGTCGACAAAGAACAACCTGCTTTCAAACATTTTCTGGTGGATAAGCACGTTACCCTTGGCCTGCGTGGCCACCACCAGTACGATGCTCAGCAAATCGGGTGTGAAGCCGGGCCACGGTGCATCCGAAATGGTAAGGATAGAACCATCAATAAACGTATCGATTTCGTAGCTGCTTTGGGCAGGTATGTAAATGTCATCCCCGCGGAGCTCGAACTGTATCCCCAACTTGGAAAATACCGTGGGGATAACCCCCAACTCATGGAAGTGTACATCTTTGATGGTCAACTCCGAACCCGTCATCGCTGCCAACCCGATAAAAGAGCCGACCTCGATCATATCGGGCAACATGCGATGTTCCGTGCCCCCTAGCTGGTCTACCCCCTCAATGGTAAGCAGGTTTGATCCGATGCCGGAAATATTTGCCCCCATGCGGTTCAGCATCTTACACAGTTGCTGGAGATAGGGCTCGCAGGCCGCATTATAGATAGTCGTAGTGCCCTTGGCGAGCACGGCGGCCATCACGATATTGGCGGTACCTGTTACGGACGCCTCTTCCATGAGGATATACGTGCCGGTGAGGTTGGTGGCATCGACGTTGAAAAAATGCGTATCGGCATCGTAACGGAAGCGGGCACCCAATTTCTCAAACCCGAGGAAGTGGGTGTCAAGCCGGCGGCGGCCTATTTTGTCGCCGCCCGGTTTGGGGATAGCTGCCTTACCGAATCGGGCCAACAACGGTCCGACGATCATAATCGATCCGCGCAAGCCACTACCTTTCGCCTTAAAGGCTGCCGACTTGAAATAATCGAGATTGATATCGGTTGCCCGGAACGTGTAGGTATCTTTCCCGAGCCGGTGCACCTCCACCCCCAGATCGACCAACAATTCAATCAGCTTATTCACATCCTTGATGTCGGGGATGTTACTGATGGTCATCGGCTCATCGGTAAGCAACACCGCCGACAGAATCTGGAGCGCCTCGTTTTTAGCCCCTTGCGGTACGATCTCGCCCTTCAGCGGCTTTCCACCGTGTATTTCGAATGCATTCAATGCTTCTTCTTTTTCTTTTGCAGCTGCTGTTTTTTATTCTTTCCGTTGTTATTGTTTTGCTGGACTGCCCCGCCTTTTGTACGGCTGCCCGGGGGCGGGCTTTTGAAGTCGAGCTTGGTCAAGGTCGCGTCTGGTGGAAGCTGCAGTTCACCGCCCGAAAGATCGCGGAGATCGGCGATGATCGAATCGTCCTCTACCGAATCCTTATTCCACGTGAGGTAGGCCATTTTCATGAAATTGGCAATGGCGAGCGTCATACTTTGCTTCTTCTCCGGGTCATTGATTATCCTGGCCCGCTCAATCATTTGTTCGATGGTATGGCCGTAATGCTTGAACCGGATGCGATGTTGCGGATAGTCGAGCAGATCGGGCTTGGGATGGATCGAATCCTGATCGGGTATAGGATAGGGTGAATCCACATCTATTTTGAAATCGGATATGATGTGCAGGTGATCCCACAGCTTGTGCTTGAAATCGGCCACATCACGTAGGTGTGGATTGAGGAATCCCATCATGTCTATCACAACCTGGGCATGGCGGTTGCGTTCTTCCTTGCTAGGCAGGGTGCAAATGTAATCCACCATATTCTGCACGTTACGGCCATATTCTGCCAAAATCAGTTTCGGCCGCGTGCTATTGTAATCAAAGTCTATTTCCATTGTTGTTTCGTTGTTATTCCGCTCATCCTACGATGCGTAATTTCGCAAATTTAAGCAACAATTGTTTCTGCCCCAATTCTTTGAAGAAAATAGTTGCTTTCACGTCACTTTTGTTGCCTTCCAGTTGGATCACTTTTCCAAAACCAAAGCGTTCGTGTTCGACCTCCATGCCCACTTGCAGGCCGCTGGTATCGGACGGTTCAAACCCCGGTGTTGGCGTATGCGCTTTGAGCAGCAGTGTCCTTGTTTTGGGCACCACCTTCGGCTTGGGTTTGGTAAACACATCCCGATCGCCCCACGCAGACCGTTCCTCGGCAAACGATGCGGAGCCTTCGGGAGCCGACCGCGGCTTGAAATCGAGCTCCAGGTAGGCCGGGTTCAGTTCGTCGAGAAACCGGCTTGGCTCGCAGTTATTGAGCGTACCCCAGCGGTAGCGCGACGTTGCATAGCTGAGCGTTAGCTTTTTCTCGGCACGGGTCACCGCCACGTAGAAAAGCCGTCGTTCTTCTTCCAGGTCGCTGCGTGAGTTGAGCGACAACTGCGAGGGAAACAGATTTTCTTCCAGCCCCACGATAAACACGTGGGGGAATTCCAGCCCTTTCGACGAATGGATGGTCATCAGCGAAACGGTATCCGCGTTGGGGTCTTTGTCGTTGTCGTCATTGGTGAGCAGGGCGATGTCTTGCATGAACACGTCGAGCCCCCTGTCTTCGATATCCTCACGCTCGCTAAACTCCTTGATACCGTTGAGCAGCTCCTGGATGTTTTCGTAACGGCTGAGGCCTTCCACGGATTTATCCGCATACAGGTCTTTCAATATCCCCGAGTGCTGTGCAATGTGCATAGCCGCATCGTAAGCCGTATGCTTTTTAGCTTCTGCTTGGAAGCCCTGTATCATGGTGGCAAATAGGCCGACAGCGCCCGCGCTGCGCCCATCGAGATGGGTGGCCGCGTTGCTGATGACCTCCCAAAGGGTGAGCTGGCGCTGGTCGGCAGCAACGCGTATGCGATCCAAGGTGGTGTCGCCGATACCGCGGCGCGGGTAGTTGATCACCCGTTTGATGGCCTCTTCATCGTTCGGATTGAACGTAAGCCGGAAATAGGCAATCAGATCCTTGATTTCCTTACGCTGGTAGAAAGAGGTTCCGCCATAGATTTTATAGGGGATATTGATTTTCCGCAGGGCTTCTTCCATGGCGCGCGACTGCGCGTTGGTACGGTACAGGATGGCAAAATTCCGGTAATGACCTCCGTGGAGGGCACGTTCCTGGGCAATCGCTTCGGCTACGATCTTTCCTTCCTCGTTATCGCTGAATGCCCGGTGTACCTTGATTTTATCGCCGGCCTCGTTCTCCGAAAACACATGCTTCTTCAACTGGTCCTTGTTGTTGGCGATCACGCTGTTGGCAGCGTTGACGATATTCTGTGTGGAGCGGTAGTTCTGCTCTAGCTTAAAGACCTTCAGGTCGGGATAATCCTTCTCGAAATTGAGGATATTTTGGATGTTTGCCCCGCGGAAGGCATAGATGCTCTGTGCATCGTCGCCTACCACACAAATATTTTCGTTGATGGCGGCGAGCTTGCGCACGATTAGGTATTGCGAGAAATTGGTATCCTGGTACTCATCCACCATCAAGTATTTAAACTTATGCTGGTACTTGTGGAGCACTTCGGGATATTCGCGGAACAGCACGTTGGTTTTGAAGAGCAGGTCATCGAAATCCATCGCACCGGCCTTATAGCACCGCTGGGCATACGTGAGGTAAATCTGGCCCAGTTGCCCACGGCCATTGGCGAAGTCATCGGCCTGCAGCTGCTCGTTGCTGTTATATTCCTGTGCCGAAATCAAGTTGTTTTTGGCCGATGATATCCGGTTGTAAACGAAGTTTGCATTGTACAGCTTATCGTCGAGCTGCATCTCTTTAAGGATGCTGCGGATAAGGCTTTTGCTATCGTCCGTATCGTAGATGGTAAAATTGCGCGGGTAGCCGATATGCTCGGCTTCGACCCGCAGTATCTTGGCAAACACCGAGTGGAAGGTCCCCATCCAAATATTCTTGGCCTCGTTGCCCACCACGCTCATAATCCGTTGGCGCATTTCCTTGGCGGCCTTGTTGGTAAAGGTGAGCACTAAAATATGGAACGGGTCTACGCCGTTGCGGACCAAGTGGGCCACGCGGTAAGTGATTACCCGGGTTTTACCCGAGCCAGCACCCGCTACGATCATCACAGGCCCTTCGGTCTGTTCCACGGCGGCCCGTTGCGACGGGTTTAAACCAGCTAAATAATCCAAAATCGTCTACGCTAAATATCTTCCTCGATTGCGGTGTAAAGATATAAAATTTCAGCCTAAAAAGGCGAATCGTCGTTCATGTCGTTCATGCGCGACTGCCGGGTGATGCTTCCCGGTTGATCGAACGACGCAGATGGGGCCATGCCCGACGAAAACGAACCCGAATCGCCGAAGGGTGCGCCACCGCCGAATGAGAAGTCGTCTTCGAGGTCGGCAAATTTCACATACTTGCCAATGAACCTGAGCTGCACCGTTCCGGTTTCACCGTTCCGGTGCTTGGCGATGATGACCTCGCCAACACCCGCCGTGGGCCGCCCTGCCTCGTCTTCGGTAAGGCCGTAATATTCGGGACGGTAGAGGAACAGCACCATATCAGCATCCTGTTCAATGGAGCCCGATTCGCGCAGGTCGGATAGCATGGGCCGCTTACTTCCACCAGGCCGGCTTTCCACCGCCCGGCTCAACTGTGAAAGGGCAATGACGGGGATATTCAATTCTTTGGCGACCGATTTAAGCGACCGCGAGATGCTACCGATTTCCTGCTCGCGGTTGCCCCCCTTGCCATCGCTCTTGCCGTGCATCAGTTGCAGGTAGTCGACGATGACCATCTGGATGTCGTATTGCGCTTTCAATCGCCGGCATTTGGCGCGGAACTCGAAAATATTCAGTGCCGGGGTATCATCGATGAGCAAGGGAGCCTGCGTAAGCCTGCCGATGCGCGAATGCAGTTGGGTCCACTCATGGTCGGCCAGGTTGCCCTTCCGCAGCTTTTCCTGCTCGATTTCGGTCTCGCCGGCAATAAGGCGGTTGACCAATTGCACGGACGACATTTCGAGGGAGAATACCGCTACGGGTTTATCATGGTCAACTGCCGCATTGCGCGCGCAGCTCAGTACGAAAGCCGTCTTTCCCATGGCTGGCCGCGCGGCCACGATCACTAGGTCAGACGGTTGCCACCCCGACGTCATCCGGTCCAGCTCGGTAAAACCCGATGGTACGCCGGTGAGTCCATCGGTACGGTCGCGCAGCGTCTCCAACGCCTCCACGGCCTCCCGCATGATGTCGTCCATCTTGCGTGTGTCCCGCCGCAGGTTGTTTTGGGCGATATCGAACAGGCTTTTTTCGGCATGGTCCAACAGGTCGAAGATATCGGTGGTATCTTCGTAGGCGTTGTTGATGATTTCGGTCGATATCTTTATCAGCTCGCGCTGGATGTACTTCTGCGAAATGATACGCGCATGGTATTCGATATTCGCAGCCGAAACCACCCTGTCTGTAAGTTGCGTGATATAATAAGCCCCCCCTACCAGTTCCAGGGCACCCATCTTGCGCAATTCGGCCGTTACCGTGAGCAGATCGATGGGCGATGTTTTCTGGAACAGGTTGTAAATGGCTTCGAATATCTTTTGGTGCGCCTCCACATAAAACGTTTCGGGCTTCAGAATATCGATGACTTCGCTGAGCGCATTTTTCTCCAGCATGAGTGCCCCCAGCACGGCCTCTTCCAAGTCTCCGGCCTGCGGAGGCAGCTTGCCCAATCCGCTCACCAAATTATTCAGCCGCGTACGGCGCTCGGCAAACGAACCCCGCCCTGATGGACTCGATGGATTGGAAGCATATTCATTTTGGTTTGTCATCTTATTTACAACAACGTTTTATTTCAGTTTATCTATAATAAAGCAGCATCGATACGGTGGTTTATCACCGGTTGCCATTTCAAAAACAGCGTAACAAAACTAGGGAAATTTACGGGCCGCTTTCCGACAAGTTCTAAACAACCTTTTCACACCCCCTTTTTCCCTACCGTGTTTCCGCTGGAAACAAGTGCAATTAACAGGACAGTTTATCAACGCCCAATGTGCAAAAAATGTTAATAAAAGCCAGCAGACACTGGAAAACAACAAGATACAACTTTGTTAATAACTTTACCAATTGTTAATGCGCCAAAAACCACGCCAATGAAGTGCGTTTCAAACCACCGCGATAGGGAACAAATGAGTACCAGTTGATTAGAAATTTTAAGGGTCGAAAATAACGTAAATCCAGCGCGATCGGCAGCCGCCGGAATCAGATCAGATTACCTGGGCAATCGCATAGCCACTGGCCCATGCCCACTGGAAATTGTAACCGCCCAGCCACCCGGTCATGTCCACCCCCTCGCCGCCGAAATACAATCCCGGTACGCGCTTCGCCTCCAATGTCTGCGCTACCAATTCATGGGTGGCTACGCCGCCGCGCATCACTTCGGCCTTGTCATAGCCCTTATCGCCTGCAGGCGTTACCGTAAAGCGGTGTATCGTCGTTCCCATCAGTTTCGCATCGGCTTTGCTCAGCGAAGCGATCTTGGTATCGATAGGGAGGAATTTGCCGAGGGATTCAACAAACCGGCGCGAATAGAAGTCGCCCAGCAGTTGCCGCACCAGCCGTGCTCCCCCCGCCTGGCGTTGCTGCTTGATAAGCTGTTCCATGTCGTGGTGCGGAAGCAGGTCGATGGTGATGGCTTCGCCTGGTCGCCAGTAGGACGACAGTTGCAGGACCGCCGGACCGCTGAGCCCCCAATGGGTAAAGAGGATGTTCTCTTCGAAAGCAGCCCGCGCATTGGACACCCGGCAGTACACGCTGTTGCCCGAAAGTGCTGCGAACCAATCGGCATCCTTACCCGTGATGGCCAACGGAACCAATGCCGGCGCCGTGGGCACCACTTCAAGCCCAAACCGGCGTGCGGTGCGCACCGCAAAATCGCTGGCACCCAGCTTCGCCACCGGCAATCCGCCACTGGCCACCACTACCGAGCGCCCACTAACGCGCCGTACTTCGCCATCCCGGTCGTATGACACCTCGAAATGGCCATTGGCCGGTTTATCCACGGCGACTGCCCTGCTATTCAGCGCCATTTCCTGACCGTATTGCTGCATCAGCTTAACAAATACGTTTACTACGTCCCTTGCCTTATCACTTATGGGGAACAGTTGGCCCAGTGTCTTCTCCTTCCCCAAGATGCCGTTTTGTTCGAAAAACCGAACCGTGTCCGCTACTGTCCATTGTGCAAACACGGCCTGGGCAAATGCAGGATCGGCCGATATGAAGTTTTCCACGGCCGTGTACAGGTTGGTATAATTGCACCGACCACCACCCGAAATCAGGATTTTGGCTCCCGGTCGGCCGTTGTTTTCCAACACGAGCGTATGCCGGCCGCGCATGCCCGCCTGGACCGCGCACATGAGGCCGCAGGCCCCACCGCCGATGATGATGGCGTCATAAGTCATTTTTAGTCGTAAGTCTTTTTTAGTCGTAAGTCACTAGTCATAAGTCTTATGACTAGTGACTTATATCCAGTGTCCGTCTTTCCGCCCAGCTACGCTCTGCCAATTCGATGACCCTGATCACGTCCCGCGCCTGTTCCGGCTTCACCTGCAATTCACTTTGCCCGGTAATTGCTTCATACACGTTCCGGTAAAACGCCGGGTTGTCTCCCCTTTGGCTGGGCAGGTATTCGATGCGGTCCCGGCCATCCTCCAGCACATTCAGTTTGCCCCATATTTCTTCGGGCTCCTTTCCCCAATCCGGATCATCCTTGGGCATTTTCCCTGCTCTGAGCGCTGCTTCCTGCGGATCGACCCCATATTTAACGAATGCGCCATCTACACCATACAGGGCGTACCTTGGCGAGGGCTCTTTGACGAGCATGGCTCCTTTGAGCGACACTTTCAGCGCGGGGTAATGCAAAATCACTTCAAAATCATCCACCGCCTGCACGCCGGTACGCTGCTTGCGCAGGTCGGCATTGACCGCCTGCGGCAAACCGAACAGCTGTATGGACTGGTCGATGAGATGGGCACCGAGGTCGTAGAGGATACCCGATCCGGGCAGGTCTTCCTCGCGCCATGCGTTTTCCCGGAGCGTATTGCGGAAGCGGTCATACCGGGCTTCGAATGCCACCAGCCGCCCCAGTTGTCCGCTTCCAATCACTTTCTTCACCGTGAGGTAGTCACTGTGCCACCGCGAATTGTGGTGCACGGTGAGTAAGCGGTCGCGCTGTTGCGCCAACGCGATAAGTTCATCGGCCTGGGCCGATGTATTGGTAAACGGCTTTTCGACCACCACATGCTTGCCTGCTAAAAGCGCGGCTTTGGTGAGCGAATGGTGCACATCATTTGAAGTGGCCACGACAACCAGATCGATATCATCGGCTTGGATGAGTGCTTCTGCACTACCCACCGGTAAGGCATCGGGGTACCGTTCTCGCAGCAACTTTTGCTGGTCCGGTTTGCGGGCGGTAACGCGGTGCAGCCGCAAACCATCTACCGAGGCGATGACAGGGGCATGGAATACCTGGCCGGCTACACCAAAGCCGATCAGCCCTACATTGATCACTTTATTCATAATAATCAGCTACGTTTTACATGCGGTCCGGCACCTCAATACCCAGCAGTTGCATGCTGTTGGCGATGATGCGGGCCGTGGCGGCCGAGAGATGCAGCCTGAAATGACGGACCGCCTCATCTTCCGCTTTGAGGATGGTCTCCTCGTGATAGAATTTGTTGTATTGCTTAGCCACCTCATAGCCGTAGTTGGCCACCTGTGCCGGACTGAATTCCTTGGCAGCCGCTGCGATGGTTGCCGGGAAATTACCAAGCAGTTGGATCAAATCGCGCTCGCTCTCCGCCAGCACAGCCGGTACAACCACGGCCAACAGGGAGGTGTAACCACCCTTTGAGAGCACCGATTGGATGCGCGCATGGGTGTACTGGATAAACGGTCCGGTATGCCCTTGGAAATCGATGGACTCGTTGGGGTCGAAGAGGAGCCGCTTTTTGGGCTCAACCTTAAGCAGGAAGTACTTGAGTGCGCCCATACCGATGATATCGTACAGCTGTGCCTTTTCAGCTTCGGGCAGCCCTTCGGTTTTCCCCAGCTCTTCCGTGCGTTTTTTCGCGGTCGCTACCATCTCATCCATCAAGTCGTCGGCATCCACCACCGTACCTTCACGTGATTTCATTTTGCCCGAGGGCAGGTCTACCATCCCATACGACAGGTGGAAGAGCCCCTTCGCCCAGGGTTTGCCCAGCTTTTCAAGGATGAGGAACAGCACTTTGAAGTGGTAATCCTGCTCGTTGCCCACCACGTAAATCGATTCGTCCATGCCGAAATCGTCGTATTTCAGCTGGGCGGTACCCATATCCTGCGTTATGTACACGGAGGTGCCATCGCCACGCAGTACCAGCTTCTCGTCCAGCCCATCATTGGTAAGATCTATCCATACGGAGTTGTCTTCCTTCCTGAAAAACACGCCCTTCTCCAGCCCTTCATTGATGATGTCTTTACCGAGCAGGTAGGTATCCGATTCATAATAGTATTTATCGAAGTCGACGCCGAGGCGCGTGTAGGTCTGCTCAAAACCGCTGTACACCCAGCTATTCATCGTTTTCCAGAGACCGATGACGGCTTCATCGCCCGCCTCCCATTGCTGGAGCATCTGCTGGGCCTCGCGGATAATGGGTGCCTGCTTTTTCGCTTCTTCCTCCGTATGGCCTTCCGCTTTGAGCTGGTCTATTTCCTGTTTGTACACTTTGTCAAAGAGCACGTAATACTTCCCCACCAGGTGGTCGCCTTTGAGGCCGCTGGTCGCGGGCGTTTCGCCATTGCCCCACCGCTGCCATGCCAGCATCGATTTGCAGATATGGATGCCACGGTCGTTCACCAGGTTGGCCTTGATTACCTCATAGCCGTATGCCGTTAAGATGGATGCTACCGAATAGCCCAGTAGGTTGTTGCGTATGTGGCCCAAATGCAGGGGTTTGTTGGTGTTTGGCGACGAGTATTCAACCATGAGCTTCCTGCCGTTGGCGGGAAATCGACCAAACCTTTCCTGCCTGATCACTGTTGTAAACAACGAGGTCCAATAGGCGTCAGACAGGCTCAGGTTCAGGAACCCTTTGATGGTGTTGAAGGCCGTAAGCTCGGGCAAGTGCTCCAGCAGGTAAACCCCGATATCATTTCCGGTGGCTTCTGGCGACTTCTTGGAAAACCGGGTCATCGGGAAAACAACGATGGTAAGTTGTCCTTCAAATTCCTTCCGCGTTTCCTGGATGGCTAGCTGATGGTCGGGTAAGTCGGCATCGTATAATTCCCTAATTGCCTGTTTCGTATGGTAGATGAGTTGTTGTTGTATCGTACTTGCCATGTAAGTGTTTAAGCATTAAATTCTTAGCGTCGATGTCGTAAATAACGAATTTACAATAGTAACTATTTTTATAGCGACGTATTCATACCGAAAACATATCTTTGCCAAACTTAGACAAACACCCTATTATATGCAAGCGGATGTTTGTCTAATTCTCTTCTACCGCTGAAGAGACGGAATGATTGTTTAGAATAAAAATATAAAAAAAATGCAGAGCTATCAGGAATTTCTTGACCTCAGTGTGGGGTTTCCACAGGATGGGTTTGAAATCATCGATGACGAATTGTACTTCCACGACCTCAACCTAATGGAGATGATTGAGACGTATGGTACACCCCTACGGTTCACCTATCTGCCCATCATCAGCAAGAAGATTCAGCAAGCCAAGATATTGTTCCAAACAGCGATCCTGAAGCACAATTACCGGGGGTCTTACAAATACTGTTACTGCACGAAGAGTTCGCATTTCAGGCATGTGGTAGAAGAAGCGCTGAAAAACGACATCCACTTGGAGACCTCATCGGCATTCGATATGCCGATGATCGATGCGCTCGAAAAGAAAGGGGTGGTAAACAAGGAGATTACCGTAATCTGTAACGGTTTCAAGACCTACCAATACAAGCAGTACATCGTCGATATGCTACACGATGGTTTCAAGAACATCATCCCGGTGCTGGACAATAAGGAAGAGTTCAACATCTATGACGACGAGGTGGAGCTGGACGAACCCTGTAATTTAGGTATCCGGATCGCTGCGGAAGAGCAACCGGACTCGCCCTTCTACACCTCGCGCTTAGGCATCCGGCTGGAAGATATCCTCGATTTCTATAACAGCAAGGTGGTACCCAATCCGAATTTCAGGGTAAAACTCTTGCATTTCTTCATCAATTCGGGTATTTCCGACACGCCTTACTATTGGAATGAGTTGGAAAAATACGTCACGTTGTATTGCAAGTTCAAGAAAATCAATCCGGACCTCGACACACTGGATATCGGCGGCGGCATGCCTTTCAAGGATTCCTTGGTGCACGATTTCGATTACGAATACATGGTCAACGAAATCGTCAACCGCATCAAACAGATCTGTGCGGTGCACGAAGTGATGGAGCCGGATATCATCACCGAGTTTGGCAAATACACGGTGGCCGAAGCGTCGGGCATCCTCTACAAGGTAATTGGCCGCAAGCAGCAGAATGACCGCGAAAAGTGGCTGATGCTCGATGGGTCGTTCATCACCAACCTACCCGATGTGTGGGCGCTTAACCAGAAGTACATCCTGGCGCCCATCAACAATTGGGATGCGGAGTACGAGCGTGTAAACCTAGGCGGGATTACCTGCGACGGGCAGGATTATTACAGCCAGGAAGCGCATATCAACAGTGTATTCATGCCCAAAACGCGCAAGCTGCAATACCTGGGCTTTTTCCATACCGGGGCCTACCAGGAAGTGCTCAGTGGCTACGGAGGCATCCACCATTGCCTACTCCCCTCGCCCAAGCATGTGCTGATCCGGCGTAACCGCGACGAAACATTCAACTTCGAGGTATTCGGTGAGGAGCAGAACAGCAAGCAAGTGCTCCGGTTGCTGGGATACCAATAGGTTGCACGGCAATCGTTGCGTTCATTTTTACATTTGAAATGCTAAAATAAACCCTTACTTTTGCAACCCGTTCGGAAAGGTGTCAGAGTGGTCGAATGAGCAGTCCTGGAAAGACTGTAGTCGGGGTAACCGGCTCGAGGGTTCGAATCCCTCCCTTTCCGCCAGCCCAAATAAAGCCCCTCGTTTTAAACGAGGGGCTTTTTGTTTAATAGACGAGCCAAGTGTGCTTGAGCTAAGCCAGTTAAACAGAAAAAGGAATGAGCGCAGCGAATGGCTTCATTGCGGGTGAAGCCTCCCCGCACGGGATGACTATTACCAACAATGCTTTCTTGCTTTCCAATTCCTTTTTACGGACTTTCACGGCAACTTTTAATTCATCTTTGATATACCACAAAATCAAGCAATCAATTTAGGTAACTAAACTAAACAAAATGCTTCTTCAATAATACTATTTGCCCCAAGTGATAATAGCAGTGCTCGATCATCGACTCTATATTTAGGAGATAGGTACCATATTTCTCAACGATAAAAATCTCTTGAAGGCGTTCTTCCGGCATTTGTTCAATAATTTGAGCAAATTCTTCGGAATCGCTCCAAAAAACACTTAAGAAAGCTCCCCATTGGTCACTCGACGTTATAGCTGGAAAATCAAAGCTATACTTATCACTTATGGTTAAAGTTTCTTCCTTAAAAGCATTTTTAACTCCTTTTACGTAGTAATGAATGTGTTGTGAGAGGGTAGCAATTGAATTTAGATTGCCCAATTCTTTCGTTGCCAATTTCCAGTCAAGTCCGTCTAATTGGTCTTTGTAATTGGTGTTTGCTATAAAAGTCCCATTCAAAACCACTTCTCTGAATCTCCGTGCCAATTCGTAACTAAGTCCCATTATTATAATTGTTTAAGCTATAAAGTTACATGATTTCTCAATCTGTCTATTTCCAAGACTTTCGTCATTGCACCTATCCATTGCCCAACTAAATTTCCGTCTGCTTTTCTTCCCTCTATCTAAACTCTGCTTGCGTAGCCCTTTGTTATCAGCGGTAGGCGAATTTCCTTTGGCCTTTTCGTTAGCAAATCCCCCAATCCCCCGGTCGTCAAGGCCAAGCCCCAAGGGGGTTTGTTCAAAAAAATCTTCCCTGCTCGCTTCGTTCCCGAGTATTTTTTGCCCAAAGCCTTGCTTTACTGTGGAATTGTAAGGAACGGTCTTCTAACAACAAGCCAGAGGGCTGAATGAGCGCAGCGAATGGCCCGTGTAAAATCCGGTCGCTTTTTCAAAGCTGCTTCGCCCACATAGGCTTCTCTTTTAAGATTTGCGCGCGAACCGGGCAGCCCTCGGAATGTGCCCCGGGCAAATAGCCGATACTCATTAAGAACTCATTTACGATTTCACCACCCGTAAAGCGAAATGTTTTCTTGAACAGCTTAACCCATTCGTCCTTTGTCTTCGGGTGGTGGTGTTCCAGCCATTGAGCGAAAGAGCCAAACTCTTTTTGCAAAACCAGGATGGCCTTTGCGTTTTCTATCGCCGCATTTACTTTTAGTTTGTTGCGGATAATACCTGCGTCGGCCAATAGCCTTTCCCTATCCGCTTCGGCGTATGCCGCGACTTTTTCGATATCGAAATTACTGTATGCGTTGCGAAACGAAGTTTCTTTCTTCAGGATCGTTTCCCAACTCAACCCCGCCTGGTTGATTTCCATAACCAATCGGCCAAACAGTTCGTTGTCATCGTAAATCGGAAAACCATAATGATTATCGTGGTAGTTTTTGTGCAATGCCTTTCTTTCTCCGGTTTGCATTGCTTCTATAGCAGAACAATAGGACATATGTTATTGCTTTATCATTTTATACGTTCCAGACTTTTTCCTCCGTAAAAGGAGCGACATAAGTTAGCAATTTTTATCAATTGATAATTTCCGCATTCGGATTGGCTCTTATGCTAGCGAGGTTCTGCCGCCATCGTTGAAGTTCCGCTGGTGTCAACCGTACCCAATCGGCCACCTCTCCCACAATTTTCAAGGGTTCCTTGCTTCGATACGAACGGGTCGGATTCCCCGGGAATTTTTTATCCGTAACGTTCGGGTCATCTTCAAAAGCTCCCGTCGGCTCGACGATGTATACGCGGGGTTGCCCATCGCCCGGCGCCAGCTCAGCGGCAAGACCGGCACCATTGACCAAAGCGGTGAAATAAATATGGTTCATGATTACATGGGGGTGGTAATTTGAAGCGAATCCCGCCGTCAGCTGGTCTCCAACGTGCAAATCCGCTTTCGTGCCGTGATAAAAGGGGCCGTTCATTAGACCATCAGCAGCGTTTGGTGAAATCATTTTGTTTATCATGGCCCTTACTTTTTATTTATTTTTTCAATTTTCCGATTCAATATTTCCAAAGAACCCGCGAAGTATTTCTCCAACGTTTTCTGTTCTTCCATGGAAAAAGAGCCAAAAAATTCATCCGTATCGTCCTGATAATCCTTGTAAAACGGCGTGACCAATTTCGTTATCCTATCAACATTAGGGACGATGATGATGCGCCGCCTGTCCTTTTTATCGGCTTGCCTTTTGACAAGTTTCTTGCTTTCAAAGCGGTCTATCAAGCCCGTTACCGCGCCCGTTGTCAACCCCGTAAGAACGGCGAGCTCTCCTGCCGTCATTTGTCCTTTTTGGATCAGAAACCCTAGGTATTTGTGGTCGGTACCCGTAAGCCCAACCTTCCTGCCAATACTTTCGTGCATCTGGATGGATGTATAGGCGTATTGTTGGCTCAATTTTCTCAGCCCGACAATCCCTTCGTTGACCCCCATAACTCTTACAAACAAAATATCTTAGCCGTAAAGATAAACAAAACAGGAATGTCTTCCAAAAAGAAAAATCCATTCGCGGCAGGGAAAGGTTTTTTTTAGTTAACTTGGCCTCCCGTCCACACCGGAAAGATTATGAAACATACGCTACTGATAATTTGCTTACTCGGTTTTACGGTTGTTAGCCGAGCCCAGGATGATGCGGTCATCACCTCTTATAAAGGGAATATACACGTACGCAACCACGAAGACGGGCGGCTGCATATCAATGTACCGCCCAAAAGCACACGTAAATTCAAAGCAACGGGCAAGATATGGTATAGCGACTTCGGTGCTAAAGGCGACGGAAAAGCAGACGACATCGATGCCATTGCGGCCACCCATGCGTTTGCCAATGCCTACGGGCTCACCGTAAGGGCAGATGATAAGGCGACCTACTACATCAGTGGAAAAGCGCGCACAGCCACCATAAAAACCGACACCCATTTTGGAAAAGCTTCCTTCATCATCGACGATACCGACGTTGAACGCCGGGGTGCAGCGGTTTTCGTGGTTCGTTCGGGCAAGCAGCCCTATATGCCGACTGGGATTACGTCGCTCCGGAAAAACCAGGCAAAACTTCAGCTTACACTTCCCGGCCCTTGCCTGATCACCGTTACCAACGCCAACGTAAAGCAGTATATCCGGTTCGGTCCGAACCAGAACAGCGGCTCGCCGCAAACCGATATTTTTGTGGTGGATGGGAACGGGAATGTAGACATGGACGCTCCGATCATATGGGATTTTGATCAGATTACCAGCATCACGGCACTTCCCATCGACGAAACCCCGCTGGAAATCACCGGTGGGATTTTTACCACTATCGCCAACCAAGCGGAATCGAAATACACCTACTACGGCCGAAATATTGCCATACGGCGGTCTAACGTGACCGTAGAAGGGCTGGTACACCATGTTACGGGCGAAGGGGACCACGGCGCACCGTATAGTGGTTTCATTGACGTGGGCAATTGCGCCTATGTGACGGTGAAAAATACCGTGCTTACGGGGCGGAAAACCTACACCACCATCGGTTCGGCAGGCAGGCCCGTATCGATGGGAACGTATGATATCTCGGTCAATCGGGCGGTCAACGTATCGTTTATCAACTGTACCCAAACCAATGACATTACGGACCCCACCTATTGGGGTATCATGGGGTCCAATTTCGGCAAGAACCTGTTGTACGACGGTTGTACCCTATCCCGTTTCGATGCCCACCAAGGGGTAGCCAACGCCACGGTACGTAATTCCACACTCGGCCACATGGGAATTAACGCCATTGGCTCCGGAACGTTCACCGTAGCAAACTGTACTATCCTAGGTAGAAGCATCATCAACCTGCGTCCCGACTACGGCAGCACGTGGCAAGGCGAGCTGATCATCCGAAACTGCGTTTTGAGGCCCTCCGCCAAAAAACTTTCCCACGTGTCGCTTATCACCGGAAGCCAAACCGGCCTGCACGATTTCGGGTACATTTGCTATATGCCTGAACGCATTACCATCGAAAACCTGGAGATTGACGACTCCAATATCCCAGCGGGGTATGGTGGTCCGGCCATTTTTGCCGATTTCAACCCCCAGATGAAAGACGAGTCCTACCAAGAGCAGTTCCCCTATGTAAAGACCAAAGAAGTCATCCTCCGCAATGTAAAGGCAGCCTCCGGTAAACCGCTAAGAATAAGTGACAACGTGTTTATGTTCAAAGATGTGAAAGTATTGCACAACGAACGTTGAGCCATCACTTTAACCGCTCCAATTTCCCCTTCCGTTTCACGAGGTTCTTATAATCCCATTGTATTTTGGTTGCTTTGTCGAGCCAGCGTATTACATCGGGAGCATTGATTTCTTCAACAGCTGTATAAAGAACGGATGCATCTTTAAATTTACCGTTGCCGGATGTGAGTTTATCCTCTTCAAAACTTGCGCCGCTCCAGAACATAAGGCGAACACCCGCTTTCAACTTGCTGTATCCCACAATGGGGTTCCCATCCAAAAACCAAACCGGGTGCGCGTGCCAGATTTTGCTTTCCGCACCGGCAAGGTGCTCGTCAATGAGCTTTACCAATGCATGGCAGATTTCACCGCTCACATCCGTTTGCGATTGATTGTATGTCAGCACATCGTTGTCCATTTTACATGTCGCCTTATGAAATTCAAACAAAAATAACGTACTTGGATTGAAATTCCTTCTTTCTTCTTCTGAAATCAGGCCGTTGTCTCCGCCCCGTTCCATTTGATGTTTTCATGCTCGGCTTTACTTTTCAATGACAATACCGTATTTACCGAGCAGCCCCGCGATACCCGAAACCGAAAACCGTGCTTTTCTAATACGATTGGTTTCTGGATCAATGGCAAAGTTGTAAGAGGTGCGTAAATCAGCTTTTTCAAGCACGGTACTGTCAAAAACGGCATTCATCAGGTTGCAATCATCAAATACGGCACTGGTCAGGTCAGCTTCCGCGAAGTCGGCTTCTTGCAACTGCGAATCTTTGAAAATGGTCATCTTTATTTTCGTTTTATAAAATGAGGAATGGTCCAATTGGCAACCATCGAAAGAAAACGAAAGACCGAACGGGTTACAGTTATCAAACCGGAGGCCAAGCATTTTACAGTCTTTGAATTGAACATCACGGAATGCCGTTCCACTGAGTTTTGCCAAACTGAGATTGCACTCGTTGAATGTACATTCCACAAATTTAAACGCCGAAAGGTCGTGCTCGGCAAAGTCGCAACTGTTGAAAATGCAATTGTCGTACTCACCACTTTGCAGCGCGGCATTCCGGTCAAACGTCTGGTCCTGTATATATGTGTCTTGCATCTAGCTGTTCCGTTGAAATTTTATTTTATGCCTCCAAAAGCCCCGAAGCACATATTCTTGTGCAATATTTCTACCTCGCTAAAGCCAACTTCTTTCATCAGATCCAGTTGGTAGTTGATAGACCGAGGTGAATCTTCTTTGGCCACATAGTCCAGCACGTGTTGACGATATTCCTTTCCGCCCAGCCCTTCCAGGTAGTCGCCGTACCGTTCCCACGTATAGTCGTTTAGCACGCCGGTATTTTGTGCGATTAGGTCGGCTATCATCAGGCAGCCTCCCGGCCGCAGTAACCTAAAAAGTTTCTGAAAGGTCACTTTCCAGTCGTTGTCATCCCTTAAATGATGCAAAACAGCGCCTGCCAGCATGATGTCGAAATGATTTTCGGCCAGCTCCACCTCCCTGACATCACCCTGTAAAACAGTCACTTTACCAATTGTCTGCGGCGACACCCTCTCCCAAGCCTTATCCAGCATTGGCTTACTTAGATCAACCAGCGTACAATTTAGGTCGGGCATCTTTGAAAGCATGGTCAACGAATAGTTACCCGCCCCACAACCGATATCCAGTAAATTTTCAGCCTCAGGAACAATCCGCTTCGCGGCTTCCGTAATAAGTTCCAGGGAAATTTTGGCATCTATTGTTGAACGTTGGCCGGTATCCAAGTTGGAAAATCGTTCCACATCATTGTCAAACCGCGTTTTAATCTCTTCTATCGTTGATTTATTCATTCGATTCATTGCATGGTCTTTTTAAGCCATCAACTGTTATCCTTCTTCTGTGCAACAAGAGAGTAAACCATGGGGATTTTGTTGTCCAAATGGGCTATTCTATATTTTCTTGGTTCATATTCAATCGCGTTGTTAAAACAGTTGTAAGGCGAATAATCGAACTCTTCGAATGACGAGATTTCTAGTCCATTGTTCATCAAACTGCCCACCACTTCGCTCAGGCTGTGATTCCACGTTACATTTTCCAACATGATAGCTGCAGTTTTGTCTGCATATGTTCCACTTTCCGACTGGAGGATAGCTCCCGAATTGAAATAGCTATACCCGATTTTCTCAAAGTTATCGTCAAACATCCAAACGACCGGATGAAACTCCACAAATACGAACCGACCGCCTGCTTTCAAATGCGTTGAGACCACCTTCGCCCACTTTTCCAAGTCGGGCAACCAACCGATGGTCCCATAGCTCGTATAAACAATATCAAATTGCCCGGTTACGTGATTGGGTAAATCATAGACGTCACAGCAAATGAAATCTGCGGTCGAGTTTGTTTCAGCTGCAAGTTGTTTCGCGCTTTCGATGGCTTTGTCTGACAAATCGACACCGGTCACTTCTGCCCCCAACCTATTTAACGAAATTGTATCCTGTCCAAAATGGCATTGCAAATGTAAGATCGTTTTTCCGTTGACATCGCCAAGCAACGCCAGCTCAATATCATTTAAAGAAGTTTTACCTTTAATGAAACCCGCCACATCATAAAATTCCGATTTCAGATGTGAGTCAGTCCTGCTGTTCCAGGATTGGCGGTTTATTGCCAGATAGTTCGATTCTATGCTCATTTCCTGATGGTTTTGTCGTATTAAAAAAAACAGTGATTCGCCTCTAGCCATTAAACTCATGCGGGTATTCCACTACTCCGCTCACATTGGTCAACGCGCCTTCAGCCAGTTCGATGGCCATGCAATTTTCGACAGGAACATCAAATGGCAGCATGATGCCAAATTTACCGGCGGGCTCGTAGCCAAACCGTGGGTAGTAATTTTCATGCCCCAGCAGAACCACAGACCCGAAACCCAATTCGGTTGCTTTTACGTGGGCAGCTTCGATCAGTCGACCACCTATTCCTTTCCCCTGATGTGCGGGTAAAACCGCAACCGGGGCCAACGCCAGCGACGTGGTGTTGGCATGCTCATTTACAATCCGGATCTTGGTGAGCAAGATATACCCCACTACCTCCCCATACAGCTCGGCTACCAGTGCCAGTTCTGGCACAAATGCAGCTGATTTTCTTAAGCGTTCTACCAGCAATTGCTCTTGATGGTCGCTGTGTTCTTCGTTTTCAAAAGCCTTTTCGACAACGTTAAAGACAGCTTCGTAGTCGCTGGCGTCTTCCCTTCTGATATTCATGCATATTTGTCAATTACCTATCGTCATTCCGCTTTATACCTCATCTCGCCATTGATGTATAAAGCCAATACTTTTCTGCCAATGGCTAAATTTATAAAAAAAGCCAATGCTTATACAATGTTGTATCCCATTTTACGCTATCTGAATTGTTTCGGTTTCAGTTTTCTACTTGCATTTTCTGCTATCTCAACAATTCTTTTTTGTCTGGTTTCAGGTCTTCTAGCAAGAACAACCCAACTTAATAGGATTTTCCTTGCTGATTTACTTAAACGCTGGTAATATTCGAAGGAGCCAGCTCTCTTGTCAAATTCTTTTCTCAAATCTTCTGGAACAACAAGCGCTTCTGCTTCATCTAAAATAGACCAAGATCCATTTTTCTTAGCAATCTCAACAGACTTATAACCAGCTTTTTGCATAAGGCCATTTGAAATTAAGTGATCTACTTTATCCTTATTTATTTTTGACCATATGCTATTAGGCTTTCTTTTAGTGAAATATTGTATATACCTTTCTTCATCAATCGTCTTTCTAGTGCTATCTATCCACCCAAAGCAAAGCGCCTCATCAACGGCTTCACTCCAACTTACGGAAGCATTGTTGGTTGACGACTTAGAATAAATAAGCCAAACAGACTGTTTTGAACAATGGTTTTTTTCTAACCAGTTTCGCCAATCTGTTCTACTTTTAGGGCAGTATGTTTCTATTTCCCTTTCTACGCATTATATTCGGTCTAACCATTTTAAAATCGCTTGATTTGTTTCAATTGGAAGTTCTTATTGAATAGACCAAATCATAATAGGCTTTGGAAATTCGGGCGGATAAATTCAGTGCTAATTACATTTTCCATCTGTTTTGCTTAAAAGCCAATACGATGCAAACGTAAGCCTGTTCGGTGACAATCCTTTGTCAAGGGTCAACATGAATTAATGATAGTTGCCAAAAATACGCTTGCGAAGTCGTATTGTGAGGCGCAAAATTTTCGAATTATTTAGGGTTTGGATTGTTTCAACAACCAAGTAATCTGCTTCTTGGCCAAGCACCGCTTCTGCGCTTCTGTACACATCTTCTGAATCGTAAACTAGTCGCGTAGAGGCGTCGAACACGGCTACCCAAATTGCGGAAGAATGCGAGGTTTTCATTGGCAGATGGTTTTCAATAGCCCTAAACGTAAGATAAATTGGGGGGGGTAATTACAACAGAAAACCGACCCCGATGGGGTCGGCTGTATATTCACGCATCAATTTTGGAGCCTAAAGTCCCAAGATAGCATCCACCTGTTTCGATACCTTTTGCAGGTACTCGCGATCGCCGTCGCCCAGCTCAACGGTGAGCCACCCGCCTCGGTAATCGATATCTCGGAGTGCCTGCATCACTACCGGCCAGTTATTGTCGCCCGCCAACAGGTCAACGCCAAACCCTTTCCATAGCCCCTCGTCGTTCATCTTTCTGCGACTGAATTCCTTGGCGTGGAGCTTCACAATACGCCTGTTGAGTTCGGCTATCCAATGTTCGGGCCAGCCGTACCGCAAGATGTTCCCGATATCGAAATACCAGCCCACCAAAGGGTGGTTAATCTCGTCCACAAATTGCCGTGCTTCCACTGGGCTCAGAATGAAGTTGCTCCACACGTTCTCCAAGCCGATCTTCATCCCGGTCTTTTCGGCATGGGGAATCAACTTCCGCACAGAATCCAGTGCATTCCGGTAGGCCACGCCATAGGGAATCTTTTCGTTGACTACGCCCGGCACCACCAGCACCGTGTCGCCACCGAGTACCTTTACATCGGCCAGCGACTTGGCCACCGAATCGATGGTAAACTGCCGTACTTCTGGATCGGGATCGGATAACGGCTTGCTCCAATGGTCTTTATTGACCACGCTGGGTATCTCGATGCCCGATTTCTCCTTGGCTTCAAGTAATTCGTCCAAACCGAAGTCGACCGGACTGTTGAACTCGATCCCGTCGAAACCCAGGTCCTTCACCAGCTTACACTTGTCGACCAACGAAAGCTCCTCCTTGATCATGTAAAAGCTGACGCCTTTCTTCAACTTCAATGTGTTTTCCATCGGTTTGGCCATCAGCGGATTGTTGCTACCGAGCGCGGGGGCCACCACGGCGCCACCCGCCAACAGCGATGCCGATTTTATAAAGTTTTTCCTATCCATCATATCAGATCGTCGTTTTTTCGCCGGGGATGGCGATGGGTAAATCATATTTCATATCCCACGATACATTGCCGGGGAAAAGCACCTCATTGGAAGCCAATGCGGCCTCCAATGAAACGGTCTGGCCGGTATAGCCCGCCATCCGGCCTGCAAGGGCAACGAGGTTCGATTTCACCATCCAGTCACCGTCGTTCATCGGCTTGTTCGCCCTGATGGATGCAAAAAGTTCATCATGTTCCTGTTGGTACATACTTCTTGAACTGCTCTCTTTATATGCATTCTCATCTGTGAACTTGGTAGTATCGTCGTATTTCCACGGGTTCTTTCCCGTGATGTCATGCCCACCCGTGCGGCAATCCACCACACACCGGCCCTGATCTCCTACCAGTTCTACGGCATAGGCCGGCGCGGTATCGTTCTGCTGCCGGCAGGAGAAGTAAGCCTTCGTACCGTCGTCGTACTGGTACACCATGGCAAAATGGTCGTACACGTTGCCAAACTTGGGGTCCACCCGCTTCTGTCGGCCGCCGCTGCCCGTTACGCTCACCGGTAGCTTATCACCCAGCGCCCATTGCATCATATCTAGACTATGGATGGCCTGCTCGATGATGTGGTCGCCCGAAATCCAATTGTAATACAACCAGTTGCGCAGCTGGTATTCGAAGTCCGTCCACTGGGGCTGCCGCTCTTTGTGCCACAGTTCACCGGTGTTGTAGCTGCATTCGGCAGTGAGTACCCGGCCGATCTGGCCGTCGAGCACACGGCCGAAGGTCTCGCGTTTGGGAGCATGGTAACGCCAGCAGAACCCCGATACCAGCGACAGGTTCTTGGCCTTCGCCTGGTTCGCAGCCGCGATGACCCGGCGCATGCCCGGGCCGTCAACGGCAAACGGCTTTTCGCAGAAAATATGCTTACCGGCATTTACGGCAGCCTCCAGGTGGTCCGCACGGAAGGCCGGTGGCGCTGCCAGCAGCACCACGTCCACGTCGAGATCGACCAATTGCTGGTAGGCATCCAGCCCCACCAGTTGACGCCGCCCGGGGACCTTCACCTTGTTGCCGAACTGCTCTTTCAACGCTGTAAGCGACTGCTCCAGCTGGTCCTCAAACGCATCGGCCATCGCATAAAGGATTACGTTGGGGTCGGCATTGAGCGCTTCCATGGCCGCGGCGGTGCCCCGGCCACCGCAACCAATAAGGCCCACCTTCAAGGTGTTTGAGTTGAGTGACCAGATGGAATTGGATCCAAGCGCGTAATCAGCGGCAACCGCGCCGGCGATGGTCGTCAATCCTGCTGTTTTTAAAAACCGTCTTCTTGAATAGTTCATTATGAATAATTAAATAGATAATTGATTATTGGTTAGTTGCTAACCATTGGCACAACCACAAATATTAAAAAAATAAAACTGGACGACAAGGACAAAACGGCATAAACCTATTTTGGAGCTTAATCAATCGGTTGTTCTATTTATTGCCCCGCTGTGCCGGCACGTATTTCCGGTTGATGTGCTGCCAGATATACGCCATGAACCCTACGGCAACAAGCGCTCCGGCCACACCCTGCAAAAGCAACGTGTAATGGATACCCCAGGCACTGGCCATAGCCCCCACCAACAGGCTCCCCAGCGGGAATATTCCCTGGAAAGCCATGATATAATAGCTGATGGCCCGCGCGCGGTAGGCCGGCATGGCGTGGGTTTGTATGTAGGTATTGATGCTCGAATTCTGCACCATCATGCCCATAGCAGCTAACAGTGTACTTAGTAACGCCAGCGGTAACCACGAGGCAAAGGAAAGGGCAAGAATGCCCGCGGCCAATAAGCCCGAAGCTTTCATTACCCGGAATCGCAGGTTGGTGCCCATGCGCGTTTTGGCCATGTAAATGGCACCGACCATGGCCCCCAGCCCGGCAGCACTCTCAAACCAGCTGAAGGTGGTGGCATCGCCATTGAACATCTCGCGCGCAATGACGGGCAGAAGCGTGGTGTAGGGTATCACCAGCAGGCTGGATGCAGTGAGCAGCATGATTAACGACGACAGGTGCGGCGAGTGCCGCAGGTAGCTGAAGCCTTCCTTAAGACCTTGCCACGTACTCTCCTTACGTGCAATGGCCCGCTGCGGTTTCAACTGCATGAGCAGCAACGACCCGATAACTGCGAAGAAGCTGATGAAATTGATGCCGAAGCACACCGCTTCGCCATACGTGCTAAGCAAGATGCCGCCCAAAGCCGGCCCCAACATGCGTGCGGCATTGAAGGCCGACGAGTTGAGCGCAATGGCATTGGGCAGGTCGGCCTTGTTATCTACCAGTTCGACCATGAGCGACTGCCGTGCAGTTACATCGAACGTATTGATGACGCCCTGCACCAGGCTGAGCGCGCCGATCCACCACACATTGTAATAGCCGAGAAAAACCATTGTAGCGAGTGCCCCGGCTTGGAGCATCAAACCGATTTGGGTAAGCAATACGATGCGGTATTTCTGGTGCTTATCTACGAAACTCCCGATAAAAGGCGATAAAACCAACGAAGGAATCAGCGACACGAACGAAATAACACCCAGCACCAATGCCGATTCGGTAAGGCGGTAAACCAGCCAGCTCACCGCAATGCGTTGCATCCATGTACCCATCAGGGATATGGCTTGGCCGGTGAAGTGGAGCCGGTAATTGCGATGCGTGAGTGCCCGGAAGATGTTCACCCTACGATTCGCGCAAAAGTCATACCTATAATTTTTCGTCATCCGGGTTATTATCGTTAATTTTACAGGCTGTATATTAACATTTATAGCTGTTTACAAATACATCATTTTATATCATTCAAAAACATGAAGTTTTTTATTGACACCGCCAATCTGCAACAGATTAAAGAAGCCCAAGACCTGGGCGTGCTGGATGGCGTAACCACCAATCCGAGTTTGATGGCCAAAGAAGGCATCACGGGCGAACAGAATATCATCAACCACTACAAAGCCATCTGCGAAATCGTCGAAGGCGATGTGAGCGCGGAGGTCATATCCACGGATTACGACAATATCATCAAAGAGGGCGAGGCACTCGCCAAACTCCATGACCGCATCGTGGTGAAGGTGCCCATGATCAAGGAAGGTGTAAAAGCCATCAAATATTTCAGCAGCAACGGCATCAAAACCAACTGCACCCTGGTATTCTCTTCGGGCCAAGCCCTGTTGGCGGCAAAGGCAGGTGCCACTTACGTATCCCCTTTCCTGGGCCGCTTGGACGATATTTCGACCGATGGACTGGCATTGATTGAGGATATTCGGTTGATCTATGACAATTACGGTTACGAAACACAGATATTGGCCGCTTCCATCCGCCACGTGATGCACATCGTGGAGTGCGCCAAAATCGGCGCCGATGTGATGACCGGCCCGCTGTCAGCCATATTGGGACTGCTCAAGCACCCGCTTACCGATAACGGACTTGCACAGTTCTTGGCCGACCACGCCAAGGCTGCAGGCAAATAAATGCTTTTGAGGCCCATACAAATACGTGTGGGCCTTTTCATCCGATACACGATTGACTGCCATCGCACATACACAGGAACAGGAAGCCAACGAGCGTTTCGCCCCGCTATTGCGCCGCAACAAGCTCAAGGTAACGCAGCCCCGCCTACGGGTATTGCAAATTGTCTCTGAAAAGGAAACCGCCATTTCCCAACCCGATCTGGAGAAACTCCTCGGCGACTCGGTGGACCGGGTAACGCTTTACCGGGTATTGGCCACTTTTGAGGAGAAGGGCATCCTCCACAAAATATTCGACCTGCACGGCACGGCAACCTACGCCCTTTGCTCAACGGATTGCGACGAACATCACCACCATGATGAGCATGTGCATTTCATCTGCTCGGCATGCAACCGCATCTACTGCTTAGAAGATTTCAAGATGCCCAAAATCAACCTGCCCGAAGGCTACCAGCTTCAGTCTATAGGCGTCAATGCCGTGGGGCTCTGTGCGCAGTGCAGGGTCCGGAAGGTATAACTTCCCACCGCTCACGCGCCCGTGGAGTCGCGGATATCCACTCGGATTGGCGGCACCCTGTCTTCATCTTTCCGGCTGTCTGCGGGCATTTCCCGTCCGCTACCATCGCGCACAGCCCTGAAATGGGGCGACAATAATTCGATGCCTGCGGCATGGAATTCGTCAAGCAGATGCTTATGCAGCTCCGAATAAATCAGTGCTTGCTTATTCGGGCTTTTCGTGTACGCATTCACCTGATAGGTCACATAAAAGTCGTCCAAACTGTTTTGTAGTACGAAGGGAGGCGGTTCAGACTCCAGCCACTCCACTTTCCGCGCGGCAGCCGTCGCTAGTTCGTGAACACGCTGCCACGGCACATCGTACCCCATCGTGATATTGGTGTGGATAATCAGTCCCTTCTCAGGCGCATCCATACTGTAGTTTATGGTATGGCTGTTCATCACCTGCGCATTGGGCACGGAAATCACTTCGTTCTTGACGGTCCGTATGCGTGTAACCAGTAGCGACTTCTCGATGATATCACCCGCCACATCGCCGATCTTCACCCGGTCGCCCACCGTAAACGACCGCATGTAGGTAAGCACCAGCCCGGCCACGATATTGCCCAACGCACCAGCCGACCCGAACGTGAACAACACACCGATGAACACGGAAACCCCTTTGAAAATAGGCGACTCCGAACCCGGCAGATAAGGGAAGATAACGATCACCATGAATGCGAGCAGCAACACGCGTAGTATCTGGTACGTCGGCAACGCCCAATCGGGGAAAAACCCCGGCAAGTTCAGTGCACCGCTCTGTAACTCATGAGCAAAAAATTTCAATACCTTGAGCAGGTAACGGAACAATACCCCTATAACCACGATGGTGATCAGCTTCGGGAAGTAATCAATCACGGCAAGGCCAATCTCTTTCAAAGGCGACAGGAAATAACCCAACAGTACCGGAGCATATCCCCGCGTCATCGGGAAAATATTCAGCAACAGCGGCAAGGCAAGATAGATCAACGTCAGGATAAACACCCACTTCAATAAATCAATGGCCAACCATACGGCTTTCACCTGCCGTTGGGCCGAAATGAGCTCATAACCCCTTATCTTAATACCTTTGAATACAGTTCCCTTTCCGGCCACCGATTTCCGCTTCGCCCAACCCACCAGCTTCGCAATCCCCTTTACGAGTAGGAATATCACCGCCACGATCAACAGGGATTGAAGTACCCCCACCAGGAGCTTCTTCAAACTGGTCTCGTCGCGATGCGCGGAAATGGATGCCTTTATTTTATGGAGATAATCCCTGGCAAGCGTGGCTGCATCCGTGTCCATCCAAAGGGCATCGAGGTCATTCACGCTGGTCACCATCTGGTCGCGCCATTGCAATACATAGCTGTTCTCCTGTTGCGCTACATAAAGCGAATCCGGATGGAATTCGTAATTGCCGGCTAACGCCCGCACGCGCTCCTCAACGGCCGCCGCACGCTCCGCGGCAGCATAACTGCCCAAGCTCGTGTAGATGGTAAACAATGTATCCCTGAACGGCACCACCGGAGTGCCCGCGTTCAACGACCGAAGTGAATCCACTTTATCCCTGCGGCGCGCAAGATTGATCGAATCGCGGCTTTTCAACGTGGCAATCTCCGTAAGCAACTGCTGGTTCTCCCGGCGGTCGCCCAGTTCCAACGTCATGAGGCGCTCCTCCAATGCCCTACGCTTGGCCGAGTCTAGGCGCTGCTGCTCCAGCATGCGCATAAGGGCCTGCGACTGCTCGGTAATCACCGAGGTGGTATCGGCCGGAGCATCTTGTGCCAGGCAACCCGCACCACCGCCCAATAGAAGCCATAACAACAAGATCACACCGCTGACAGATTTCATGCATTTTTTTTAAAAAACCGAAAATACTAATATAAGGATTTTCCACCAAACCAAGGTACGTCTGCAGAACGACCACCCCAGCCGATGCACACCACAAACAACATAAAAACCCTTCTAAACAATAGCTAAAATATTCATTAATAATTTTGCTAAAATTACAAATTCAAACAAATATATAATTGGCAATCAAAATATAAATCATATTTACATAAATATAAAATATCGTTTACACTTTTAGCAAATCACGAACTATGTCACCCGAAATACTCACGACCCGCCCTAGCGGCCCCACAAGCCCCGTTCTTTGCTAAAATGTAAGCTAAAAATACAACAATATACAATTCAACAAATTAATTCACAATATAATATACATATCATATAAATAGACGCATAATATATAAATTTTAGCACAGTTTCTACCGTTAGGCGACCTGCCGAGGCGTGATTATTTTTGTAATTTAGCGGGGTGATGGCATGGACAAAGAGACAAGGGAGGCGTTTCGTCCGCTTCTCCAAAACGAAAAAAGGCATGGCCTTGCTGGCCGTGTCCATATTGTTGCTGGCACTGTTCTACCTTTCATTGCCCAAACTGCTCTTCCGCTCCCCTACCTCCTTCGTTATCGAAGATGCCTCGGGCCAACTGCTTGCCGCATCCATTGCGGTCGACGGTCAATGGCGCTTTCCGGCAACCAGCGAAGTGCCGGAAAAATTCGCCAAATGCATCACCACATTTGAAGACAAACGGTTCTATTACCATCCCGGCATCGACCTCCTCGCGTTGGCACGGGCGATAAGACAGAATATCGCGAGCCGACACATCATTAGCGGCGGAAGCACCATCAGCATGCAGGTTATCCGCATGAGCCGCAACCGCGACCGTACGCTATGGCAGAAACTGATCGAAGCGTTCCTGGCCATGCGGCTCGAAGCGGGTTACAGCAAAACCGATATCCTGAAACTGTATGCAGCAAACGCCCCGTTCGGAAGCAACGTGGTAGGGCTCGATGCGGCCGCGTGGCGGTATTTCGGCCGCGCGCCCGAACGACTGTCATGGGCCGAGACCGCTGTATTGGCCGTACTGCCAAATGCACCGGCACTCATCCACCCCGGCCGCAACCGCGCACAACTCCTCGCCAAACGCAACGCCTTATTGGATAAATTAGCATCAGCCGGAACCATCGACCTAGAGACGGCCCACCTGGCCAAGTTGGAACCGCTACCCGACAAGCCGCACCCGCTACCGCGGCTCGCCCTACACTTGCTTGAACGTTTCAAACAGGACTACCCCGACCTAGACCTGAATACTACCCGTGTGGCCACCACGATACGCGCATCCCTGCAACAGCAGGTTGCCGACATCGTAGACCGCTACCACCGTAACCTGAGTGCCAATGGCATCCAGAATGCTGCTGCACTGGTATTGGAGGTAGAAACAGGTAAAGCGCTTGCATACATAGGAAATATCCATACACCGCAAAATAGCAGTGCCGAAAGCCAAGTAGATATGATCACTTCCCTGCGGAGCCCGGGAAGCACACTCAAACCGCTACTCTACGCGGCTATGCTTACCGACGGACTGATCCTGCCGAATACGCTCATCGCCGATGTGCCCACCCAGATCGGCGGTTATGCGCCACAGAACTACGACCTCGGCTACGACGGCGCCATCCCTGCCTCCCGCGCACTGAGCCGTTCACTCAATATCCCCGCCGTGAAGATGCTGCAGCAATACAAATACCAACGCTTCCACCCCTTCCTCAAGTCCCTCGGCATCCACACCCTCAACCGGCCGGCCGATTTCTATGGACTGTCGATGATCTTGGGTGGTTGTGAGGTAACGCCTTGGCAATTGGCTGGCACCTACGCCAGTATGGCCCGCACACTGAACCATTACGAAAGGTACAGCACCAACTATAACCGCGCGGACTACCACGAGCCATCTTATCTCGGAAACGACTACGAGCCACCCGACGAATCCATCGAGAGGGCTTCGGTCGTCGACCATGCCTCGCTTTACTTCACCTTCCAAGCCATGAACGAGGTGATGCGCCCCGGCGAGGAAGCACTTTGGGAACAGTTCGCCTCCTCCAAGAAAATAGCCTGGAAAACGGGTACCAGCTTTGGCTTCCGCGACGGGTGGGCCGTGGGGCTCACCCCCACACACGTGGTGTGCGTATGGGTGGGCAATGCCGATGGCGAAGGGCGACCCGGGCTTACGGGCATCAACACGGCTGCACCCATATTGTTCGACATCTTCGACCTGCTACCGTCGCCCGGTTGGTTCAACCCGCCGTTGGACCGCATGGTGCAAACGGCCGTATGCACCCAAAGCGGCCACCTGGCTGGACCGGATTGCCCCAACCCCGATACGCTGTACATTCCGGTACCGGGCCACCGCTCCTCCGTATGCCCCTACCACCAAACCATCCATACCAACAGGGAGGGCACGCTCCGCGTCACGGCTGACTGTGCCGCGCCGGCGGATATCGTAGCGGCCAAGTGGTTCGTGCTGCCTCCCGCCATGGAATACTATTACAAGCCGCGCCACGGCAACTACCGGGAGCTGCCGCCATACGCGCCGGGATGTGCCGTCGGCACACCGTGGCTGGTAATGGAAATGATATATCCGAAAAATAATGCGAGAATTTATATACCTTTAGAAATTGATGGACAGCGCGGCCAGGTGATTTTCAATGCCGCCCACCGCAAGCGTGGCAGCAAGATATTCTGGCACCTCGACGATACGTTTGTCGGCGAAACAGAAACATTCCACCAACTGGCACTGGAAATACCGCCTGGAGAACACCGCATCACGCTGGTAGACGATGACGGCACACGCATCAGCCAGCGATTTGAAATCTTAGCGAAATAGCGAAATGACATGCTCGAAACGGTCGACCTACAGCAAGTAATGGTACTGGATATCGAAACGGTCAGCCAAAAGGCTGCTTTCGATGAGCTGCCCGACAACTTCAAAGAACTGTGGGCACATAAAGTGCGTAATACACTGGAAGCGGATCAGACAGCCGCGGATGTATATCCGAATGCTGGATTACATCCCGAGTTCGGTAAGATAATATGCATATCCGTAGGCGTATTCCACCAGCGGCAGGGCCAAATGGGCTTCCGCCTCAAGTCATTCACCCATATCGATGAGCGGGAATTGCTGGTCGGTTTTTCCAATCTATTGCAAACGCAGCCCACCACCCTGATCCTCTGCGGCCACAACGGCAAGGCCTTCGACTTTCCCTACTTGTGCAAACGGATGGTCATCAACGGACTCCCGCTGCCGGCGCAGCTGGACATATCGGGCAAGAAGCCCTGGGAAATCAATCACCTGGATACGATGGAGCTCTGGCGATTCGGCGATTTCCGCAGCTACGTATCGCTCAACCTTATCGCAGCGGCCTTGGGTATCCCATCGCCTAAGGACGACATCAGTGGTGAAGATGTGTACCGGGTGTATTACGGAGAAAACGATTTGGCGCGCATCCGCATTTATTGCGAAAAGGATGTGCTCACCACGGCACAAATATTGCGGCGGTTGCGCAATGAACCACCCATCGCGCAAGAGGCCGTTAGCTATGCAGGTGAGACGTGAGATATGAGATATGAGACGTGAGATATGAGATATGACACGTGAGATATGAGATATTCTCACAAGTTCACAACTTCACAAGCTCACAAAAAAGCAAACAGCAAAGCGCAAATAGCGGAGAGCAAATAGCAAACAGCAAAAAACATAAAATGGCAAATAAAAAAAACAACGCATTCAAAAACGTGCTTACCCAACTGATTTCCGATCTTATCGAGAAATCGGGCAATAAGGCGATGAACTACAAGCAGGTGGCGGCCAAACTCAACTTGGCCGACGCTGAATCGCGCGAGGCCATCCGCAACATCCTGCAGGAAGAAGCCCAAACAGGCGGACTCTTCAAAGAGGTAGAAAAAGGGAAATACACCCTCAAGGAACTCAAGGCGTTCGTTATCGGCAAGGTAGACATGACGGCCGACGGATCCGCATTCATCGTGCCGGAAGACGAATTTGAGGACGACATCTACATTGCGCCGCGGAAGCTGCGCCAAGCGCTGCACGGCGACCGGGTGAAGGTACATACCTACGAAAAGCGGCGTGGCCGGCGCAAGGAGGGCGAAGTGGTGGAGATACTCGAACGTGCACGCACCGAGTTTACCGGAACCATCGCCATATCCCCCCGTTTTGCGTTCCTTAACCCCGACGACCGGAAGATGCTGCACGACATCTTCGTGCCGCTGGCCGACCTCAACGGTGCCAACGACGGCGAGAAGGTCGTCGTAGCCATCACCGAATGGCCGCGCGACAGCAAGAACCCCGTGGGGAAGGTAACCTTCGTGTTGGGCAAAAAAGGCGAGAACAATACCGAAATGAATGCCATCCTCGCCGACTTCGGTTTCCCGCTTGAATTTCCCGAAGCAGCCGAACAGGAGGCTACCGCGTTCGGCGCCGAAATACCTGCAACGGAAATCGCCAAACGGCGGGACTTCCGGTCCGTTACCACCTTTACCATCGATCCGGAAGACGCCAAAGACTTCGACGATGCACTCTCTTTTGAGCAGCTTCCCAATGGCAACTTCGAAATCGGTGTGCACATTGCCGACGTGAGCCATTTTGTGCAACCCGGCTCGCCACTTGACAAGGAGGCCTACGAACGCGGAACCTCGGTCTACCTCGTAGACCGGGTCATCCCCATGCTACCTGAACGTTTATCGAACGACCTGTGCTCCCTCCGGCCAAATGAAGACCGCCTCGTGTTCTCGGCCGTATTCGAAATGGATAGCGATGCCAACGTCGTTAACGACTGGTTCGGGAAAGGCATCATCCATTCCGATAGGAGGTTCAGCTACGAAGAGGCGCAGGAAATCCTCGAACAGCAATCGGGCGCATTCAGCACCGAACTGCATACCCTCAACAACTTGGCCTACATCCTGCGCGAGCGCAAATTCAAGCACGGCGCCATCAGTTTCGAAACCACCGAAGTGAAGTTCCACCTCGACCAGGATGGCAAACCCTTGGGGGTATATGTGAAGGAACGCAAGGATGCACACAGGCTCATCGAAGACTTTATGCTATTAGCCAACAGGCGAGTAGCCGAATTTATCGGTAAGCAAGGTAAAAGCGGAAACAGGAAAACGTTCGTTTACCGCGTACACGATGTACCCAAAGAGGAAAGCATTACCGCTTTCGCACAGTTTGCTGCCCGCTTCGGCTACAAAATCAACACAAGGTCCGACCGCGAGACCGCCCGGTCGCTCAATACGCTGATGGAGCGGGTAGAAGGCACCAAGGAGCAGAACGTGCTGACCACGCTTGCCATCCGCTCCATGGCCAAAGCCATCTATACCACCAAAAAGACCAGCCACTATGGCCTGGCGTTCGACTACTACACGCACTTCACCTCTCCCATCCGCCGCTATCCCGACGTGATGGTGCACCGGCTGCTTGAGCATTACCTCGCGGGCGGCAAATCGGTCAATGCCGAAGCGTATGAAAAGCAGTGCGAACACGCTTCGCAGATGGAAAAAAGGGCTGCGGATGCCGAACGGGCATCGGTAAAATATAAGCAAGCCGAGTTTTTGCAGGATCAGGTGGGCGAAACCTTCACGGGCATCATCTCGGGAGTAACCGAATGGGGCATGTATGTGGAAATTGAGGAAAACAAGTGCGAGGGCATGGTGCGGCTTCGCGACATCACCGACGATTTCTATGCACTGGATGAGAAGAATTATGCCATCATCGGCCAGCGGCGAAAAAAGAAGTACCAATTGGGCGACGAAGTGCAGATCCGCGTGAAGAAAGTAGATTTGGCCAAAAGGCAAATCGACTTCACCCTTGTCTCCTAGTCCGGCACCGCAATTGACCTTTTGACGGCAATTGTCAAATTTCCGTTATTAATCGGGTAGGCGCCGCTATTTTCCGCAAATTATGTTTTCCTTTGCCACCCGAATGAACGTTCAATTAAATACGGCAACCACAGCGAAAAAGCAGGCAATCTACGAGAGCACACTGCGCCTCATCAGGGAGTTTGGCTTCCACGGCACACCGATGAGCCAGATTGCACAGGAGGCCGGCGTGGCCACCGGCACGATTTACCATTATTTCGACTCGAAAGACGAACTGATCGTGGACCTCTATCATTACGTGAGGGAGCGTATGCAACAGGAGATATTCGAGGGCAACGATCACAAGCGGTCCTATCCGGAGCGGTTCGCTGCCGTGTGGATGAATCTCGTGAAATACTATATACAACATCCACAAGTATTGAGTTTCCTCGAGCAGTTTTTTTCCTCTCCCTACGTAAAAGACGTATACCCCGAAGACCGCGTGTGCTTTCAGGATGAGGTATCGGTATTCCTGAAGCAAGGCATCCAGGAAGGCTACATCAAACCACTGGATATCAATATCATCAGTGCAGCATACATCGGTACGGTATCTGCAACGGCCAAGCGAAACATCCACGGCCGCTTCGCGTTAAAGGAAGAAGACTTCAAAAAGATGGTTGCCATTATCTGGGATGGCATCAAGAATTGATTTGCAATATGACGACAACGGCAACTATGTATTTAAAGAAACTTGCTTATACCACTTTGATAGTGATCGGCGGAAGTTTTTCTTCACCTTTGCTGGCACAGGGAAACACGGCTGACCTTCCTGAACGTGCGCGGCTGCAGGATTTGATCGATTTCGCGCTGGACAACCGGGCAATGGTACAGCAGGCGGTGTTGGACGAGGAAATCGGCGAGCGTGAAATCGCGTCGGCACTTTCGGGATGGTACCCCCAGATCAACGCTACCGGCACGTATAATTACAACGTTAAAATCCCCACCACGGTAATCGGCGACCAAGTGATCGCCATGGGGCAAAACCACGCAAGTGCCGTGGTGCTCCAAGCCGATCAACAACTACTCAATCCGGGCTTGATGCAGGCGGCGAAAGCAGCCCGGTACATCCGGCAGCGAAATGCGCTGAACACGGAAAATAGCACCATCAATACAGTGGTGGAAGTAAGCAAAGGCTATTACGACATCCTCACCAGTGAGGAGCAACTGAATATCATCCGCGAGAACCTAGGGCGTATCGAGCGGCAACTGGCCGATGCGAAGGTACGCTATGAAACGGGCATCGTAGACAAGATCGATTACAAACGGGCAGAGATCACGCTCGCCAATACCAAGGCCGAACAAAAGCGGGTTGCCGAAATGCTCAACTACAAATACGCTTACTTGAAGGAACTCATCGGACTGGAAGCCGCACAACCGCTCTCCTTGTCGTTTGAAGACACGGCTATGGAACGCGAAATACTGTTGGACACCACACAGACCGTCGATCTCGAAAACCGTGTAGAATTTAGGCAGTTACAGACACTCAAGCAGCTGCAGCAGGTAAATACCCAGTACAATAAATGGACATTCCTGCCCAATCTGTCGGCCTTCTATAACTACGCATGGGATTTCCGCGACAACCGCTTCGCAGACCTGTACAACCCCGCTTTCCCGCGGTCGGTATTCGGTCTTACACTCAACGTACCCATCTTCCAAGGCACGAAGCGCCTCCAGGAAATCCGCAAATCCAAGCTGCAGGAAACGCGTATCGATTGGGACATCTTCAACCTGAAGAACCGGATCAATACGCAGTACGAAATGGCCATGGCCACCTACAAAGCAAACCTCAATGATTGGACCACCGCTCAGTACAACATGGCGCTGGCGGAAGAGGTATATAATACCCTCAAATTGCAATACGATGAAGGCATCAAAACGTACCTCGACCTGATGACCGCCGAAACGGACCTGCGCACCGCGCAGATCAACTACCTCAATTCGCTGTTTGCCGTACTCTCCGGCAAGCTGGAAGTACAACGCGCATTGGGATCGGTATTGGATGAGCAGATTTGATGATTCGAAAATAATACGACTATCGACATACGACTAGTGACTTATACGGCAATTGATTTATAAACAGATGAAAAATTACAAGATAGCCCCCCTCCTCCTCCTTGCTGCCGGCCTTGCAGGCGCATGCGGCAATAAGCAACAGCAACAAGCTGCCGGACCGCAAGCGCAGGCCATTCCGGTAACTACGGATGTGGTGACGGCAGAAATCGTGGCAGGTGTGGAAGCCTACCCCGGCAGCGTAGTGCCGCTCAACGAAACCGACTTACGTGCGGAAGTAAGCGGTTACATTACCGGTATCTTCGTCGCCGACGGTGCTTCCGTGAGCCAAGGTCAGAAGCTGTACGAAATAGACCGTACCCGCTATGAGGCGGCGGCGCAGCAGGCCAAGGCCAGCTTGGCCATCGCAGAGGCCAACCTGGATCGCATCACGCGCGATGTGGCGCGGTACCGCAAGCTGGCCGAGCAGGACGCCATTGCACGGCAGACGCTGGATTATGCCGAGACCGACCTCAATAACGCCGAAGCTCAGGTAGCATCGGCGAAAGCGGCACTGGTTACGGCTACCACGAACCTCAACCGATCCACGATCGTAGCCCCTTTCGGTGGTACGATAGGCATTTCGCAGGTACGTGCAGGGGCCTTGGTAAGCGCTGGCACTACCTTGCTCAACACCATTTCATCCACCACCCCTATTGCGGTTGACTTCGCCGTGAACCAACGGAACATCCAACAGTTCGTGACGCTCCAGAAACAGGGCAACATCGAAAAAGACTCCATCATCACGCTCAGTCTCGCGGGTGGTACCGTGTATCCGCTGCCCGGCAAAATCACGGTTATCGACCGTGCCGTGGATGCCAATACAGGTACCATCACCGTGCGGGCAACTTTTGCCAACCCCGACGGCCTGCTACGGGCCGGAATGAATACCAACGTGCGTGTCCGCACAACATCCGAAACCGAGCAACTGGTTATCCCCTACCAAGCGGTCACCGAACAGCTAGGGCAATCGGCCGTATATGTGGTTACAGACAGCAGCACGGTTGAAGAACGCCTGATCCGGCTCGGCGCCAAGGTGGCCGACCGGGTGGTGGTGCGCGAGGGGCTTTCCCTTGGCGACGAGGTGGTAACGCAGGGACTCATCAACTTGAGGTCGGGCGCTAAAGTTACTGTGCAACAGCCCGCCAAGCCAGAATAGAAGGTAGATCACATTGTAGTACAAGTGTAAGCATGATTTCAGAAGTATTTATAAGAAGGCCGGTCACATCCATCGTTATCTCCATTTTGATAACGCTGATCGGCGCCATATCCATTACCACGCTGCCGGTAAGCCAGTACCCCAACATTACGCCTCCTACGGTCAACGTTTCGGCCAACTACACGGGAGCGGATGCCGAGACCGTGGAGCAAACCGTTACCACGCTGATCGAGAGCCAGATCAACGGCACGCCGGGCATGACCTATATGTCGTCGAACAGCACCTCCGACGGACGGGCGAATATCACCGTTACGTTTGACGTGGGCACGGACATCGATATCGCCACGCTCGACGTGCAGAACCGCGTGGGCATCGCCGAACCGGCGTTGCCGGAAGCTGTCCGCCGGCTGGGGGTTACCACGCGCAAAGCCAATACCGACGTGTTGATGATGATCAACCTCTTTTCGCCCAATGGCACGCGCGACCAGCAGTTTATGAACAACTATGCCAACCTCTACGTGCGCGATGCACTGATGCGGGTAAATGGTGTGGGCGACGTGATGGCGTTCGGACAGCCCTTCAGTATGCGGGTGTGGCTCGACGCCGATAAGCTGGCCAACCTCAACCTTACGCCGGCCGACATCAGCGCCGCCATCCAGGAGCAGAACCTCCGGATGCCGGGTGGTAGCGTAGGCGCACGGCCACAGCAATCTGACCAGGTTTTCGAGTTCCCCATCATCCTCGATGGCGACCTTGATACGGAAGAGCAATTTAAACAGATCGTTGTCAAGACGAATGCCGATGGTTCGTTGGTGTACCTCGATGATGTAGCCCGGGTAGAGCTGGGCCAATTTGCCTACACCATTACCAGTACCGTCAATGGCCGGACGGCATCGGGGATGATGATCAACCAGATGCCGGGCAGCAATGCCGTACAAACCGCCGAAGGCATATATGCCGCGTTGGAAGCGCTGAAGGAGACTTTCCCGAGCGACCTAGACTATACCGTGAGCTACGAAACGGTATCGGTGGTCGAGGCGTCTATCAATGCCGTACTTCACACCCTCATCGAAGCGCTCATCCTGGTTACGCTGGTGGTGTTTATCTTCTTGCAAAGCTGGCGGGCCACACTGATACCCGTATTGGCCATTCCGGTGTCCATCGTGGGTACGTTTGTCTTCTTCAACCTATTTGGCTTCTCCATCAACAACCTCACCATGCTGGCGTTCGTATTGGCCATTGGCATCGTGGTGGATGATGCCATCGTGGTGGTCGAGGCCGTGCAGCATCACATCGATAAAAACAAGCTCAGTGCGCGGGAGGCGACCCTCCGCGCCATGAAAGAGATCACGGCACCGGTCATCGCCATCGCACTCATCCTTGCGGCGGTATTCATTCCGGTCGGTTTCATACCCGGCATGGTTGGTTTGCTATACCAACAATTTGCTATTACCATTGCGGTTTCCGTGCTCTTATCTGCGTTTGTTGCGCTTACGCTCACCCCGGCATTGTGTTCCATTATGCTCAAACCCTCGCAGCTTAATGAAAAATCGACGGGTATGAACAAGGTGTTTTACCGGTTCAACAACTGGTTTGACCGGGTCACTAAGCGCTATTCGCACGGCGTACGGGCCGCCATCAAGCGCGCGCCATTCGTCATCATTATCCTGGTATGCATCTATGTTGGCACATATGGCCTGTTTTCGGCCAAACCGGCCGGGTTTATCCCGACGGAAGACAACGGTATATTCATCACGGGGATCACCCTTCCCGAAGGGGCATCGGCTGCCCGCACCACGGAGGTACTGGAAGAAATGGAAGCCACCTTTATGGAAGCCTTCCCCGAAATCAACAACATCACCGCCATCAACGGCATCAACCTCCTCAACCGTTCGTTCAAGTCGAACGGTGCCACGTTCTTCGTACAGCTAAAACCATGGAAAGACCGTACGCGTACGGCGGCTGAGATCCTCACCCAAATCCAGGGGATGTACAGGGGATACCCCAAAGCCACCGTGCTGGCCGTGGCGCCGCCCGCCATACCCGGATTGGGTGCGAGCGGTGGCTTCAGTATGCAGGTACTCGACCAGCAGGGCGGCGACATCAAGGATTTCGAGGCCGCAGTGGGCAAACTGTTGATGGCGGCCAACCAGCGGCCAGAAATCGGCATGGCCTATACGCTGTTCAACTCGAAAACCCCCAATTACGAAGTGACGGTCGACCGGGATCAGGCCAAGAAAATGGGCATCCCACTCAACAGCATTTACAGTACGATATCGGGCTATTTGGGTAGCAGCTACGTGAACGACTTCACGCGTTTCGGCCGGAACTTCCGCGTGGTGACCCAAGCGGACACCTCCTTCCGGATGGGCATCGAAGACATCAATAGGCTGTACGTCAAGAACCAGCAAGGTGTGTCGGTGCCCTTGAGCACATTGGTTTCATACTCGGTGGTCCAAAACCCTTCGATCATCAGCCACTACAACATTTTCCGGTCGATCGAGGTGGGTGGCAGCGCCGCACCGGGATACAGCAGCGGCGATGCGTTGAATGCACTCGAAGAGGCTGCGGCCGAAACACTCGGAGCCGGCTATACGTACGAGTTTTCGGGGTTAAGTTTGCAGGAAAAAGAATCGGGCAACGCAACCTTGCAGATTTTCGCGCTCTGCATTATCTTTGTGTTCCTCCTATTGGCCGCCTTATATGAAAGTTGGTCCGTGCCATTCTCCATCCTACTGTCCGTGCCATTGGGCATATTCGGTGCTATCCTGGTCCTGACATTCCTGCCACAGCTCGACAATAACGTCTATGCGCAGATCGGTCTGGTGGCCATCATCGGGTTGGCGGCCAAGAATGCCATCCTCATCGTGGAGTTTGCCAAAGAACGTGTGGATATGGGCATGGGACTGCTGAAGGCAACTATCGAGGCCGTTAAACTACGACTCCGTCCCATCATCATGACCTCGCTCGCATTCATCATCGGCATCATGCCGCTCATGTTTTCCGTCGGCGCCGGTGCGGTGTCGCGGCAAACCATCGGCTGGACGGTATTCGGCGGTATGCTTATCGCTACCATCATCGGCATTTTCATCATCCCCGTGCTGTTTGTACTGATTACCAAGATGGCTTATGGGAAGAAAAAGCTCGCGGAACTTTCAGCATCGTATAAACCCGAAGAACACCGGGATATGCTGCATAGCGATGATGAAGAAGAGTAGAATTTAATTGATAATTGGCGATTGACAATTAACAATTATTAATATATTTGCACTCCCCCAACCGACTGGTGTTGGGGAAGCCCGCCCAGGTGGCGAAATTGGTAAACGTTGCGGTCTCAGAAGCCGTTGGGAGCAGTCCCTTGAGAGTTCGAGTCTCTCCCTGGGCACAAGAAAAGGCGAATCTGGTTTGGATTCGCCTTTTTGTTGGCTCACTTTCCCACCTGATCGATCTGCTCGCCGTATTCTATTTTATAGCCGCCGATATGTTTCTCGCTACCTGCTATTTTCTTACGCTGGATAAAGAAGTTGAACACGCCCACCACCAAAACAACGGCAGCAATCACGAAAAGGACATACTCGTAGATACGTCCGCCCGGAATGTCGAGCAGCCGGTCGACGGAAATTCCAGCCACAGCAAAATACATGGACGTCCGCAAAAATGACAAAAACGTGGACTGGTTGGCCAATATCGTCCGCTGGAGGGCTAACCGTTCGCGAAGGATTAAATCTCTATTCATAACCCAAAGGTACGAAACGTTCGCGTCTGTCCTATCATTTCCGTATATAGCCAGACTTCACTAACTTGCAGCCGTTACACACGAATACAACAACCATGAAGCACAAAGCACTTATGATCGCAGCAGCGTTAGCCACGGCAGGCGTTGGCCAGGCCCAACAACCCCTTACCCCCGAAATGCTCTGGCAACTGGGCCGGGTGTCGGCAGAAGCCATCACGCCCGACGGAAAAGATGTGGTTTTCGGCGTCACTTATTACGACCTGACCGAAAACAAAGCCGAGAAGAACCTTTTCCGCATTCCCGTATCGGGCGGTGCGGCCCAGCAGCTCACCACCTCCGAGGGTGGAGAAAGTGTGGTTCATGTGGACGGCAACAACGGCGCAATCATCTATCTATCCAAAGGGCAACTGTGGCAACTAGCGCCCGGCAATGCCGAGCCAAAGCAACTGACCGACCAAGCGATATCCCTGCAGAACGTCCGCTTCTCGCCCGATGGCAGGCACATCCTATTCACCAAAGCCGTTCTCCTTAAAAAAATGCGCGGTACGGACCGCCATGCAGACCTCCCAAAATCCGATGCCTATGTATATGACGCACTGGATTACCGCCATTGGGACACGTGGGCCGACGGAACGTACAACCATGTGTTCTACGCAACCTACACCGATGGTGAAATCGGCGTGCCCATCGATATCATGGCCGACGAACCCTACTATTCGCCCCAGCAACCTTTCGGCGGCAAGGAAGACATAATATGGAGTCCCGATGGCAAAAGCATCCTGTACGTCAGCAAGAAAAGCGAGGGCACGGCCTACGCCCAGAGTACGAACACCGATATTTACCGATATGAGCTGGCGACGGCTAAAACCAGCAATCTTACCGAAGGGATGATGGGATACGACCGATCGCCGGCCTATAGCCCGGACGGACAGCGCCTGGCGTGGCTTAGCATGGCAGAAGACGGTTACGAAGCCGATAAAAACGACATCATCGTTTTCGATAAACGTACCTCCCGGCGGCACAACCTTACCAAAAATTGGGACGGCACCGTCGATGCATACCTTTGGAGCAATGATGCACGCACCATCTGGTTCACAGCGGCCGTGAAAGGAACTGTGCAACTGTTTGAAATACGTTTGCCGACAAACCTAGCGGATGCGAACGCGGACCACATCCGCCAAATAAGCCAGGGGCAACACGATATTGCCGGCGTGGTTGGCCAAGCAGGCAACCAACTGGTGGTATCGCTCACAGACATGAACCATGCCGCCGAGCTGTACCGCTTTGACCTGGCCAGCCATCAACTTGCTAAAATCACGTCGGTAAACGACCATCGCTATACAGGCATTGCCAAAAGCAAGGTGGAAGCGCGGATCACGAAAGCCACGGATGGCAAGGACCTGCTGTCGTGGATCATCTATCCACCCAATTTCGACCCTGCCAAAAAGTACCCCACCTTATTGTATTGCCAAGGCGGACCTCAGGGTGCCCTCTCGCAGTTCTACTCCTATCGGTGGAATTTCCAGCTAATTGCTGCGCAAGGCTATATCGTGGTTGCACCCAACCGCAGGGGCATGCCGGGCTACGGCGTGGCCTGGAACGAACAGATAAGCGGCGACTGGGGCGGGCAAGCCATCAACGATTACCTCTCGGCGATAGACGACATGGCCAAGGAACCCTATGTGGATACCGATCGGCTGGGTGCCGTGGGCGCCAGCTACGGTGGATACTCCGTTTTCATGCTTGCCGGTGTGCACCAAGACCGGTTTAAAACATTCATTGCCCACGATGGTTTATTTGATATGCGCAGCTGGTACGGCACCACGGAAGAGCTCTTCTTTGCCAATAAGGACCTTGGCGGACCGTATTGGGATGAGCGCAATGGAAGAACGTACACGGACTTCAACCCCATCACCCGGGTAAGCCAGTGGAATACACCCATTATGATTGTGCAGGGTGGCAAAGATTACCGGGTCGGTATCGAGCAGGGACTGGAGGCTTTCCAGGCCGCCCAGTTACGCGGCATCAAAAGCCGGCTGCTGTACCTGCCCGATGAGAACCATTGGGTGTTGGGTGCCCAGAATGCCATCGTTTGGCAACGAGAGTTTTTCCGCTGGCTGGAAGAAACATTGTAACGCCCGATAACGATTTTGGTATATTTTATGCTTATCAGTTGATAAAACATAGGTGCTATGGAAACTAAGAAATTACTGAAAACCGCTATTGGCGCGATGGTAATCGCGTTTGCCATTGCGGCATGCCAAACCAAGAAAACAGCAAGCAACGAAGATGCAGACCCGGCACACAATAGCATGAACTCGGTCGATTGGACAGGGACGTACCAGGGGACGTTACCCTGCGCCGACTGTCCCGGTATCCGGTACACGATTACATTGAACGACGACGACACCTACCTGCTGAAAACCCGTTACCTCGAAAAAAGTGATTCCGTCTTTACCGAGTCGGGCACCTTCGCATGGGATCAAACCGGCGGGAAGATCACGTTGGCCGACCGCGGCGAAAAATTCCAGGTAGGGGAAAACCAGTTGTTCCACTTGGATATGGAAGGCAACCGCATTACGGGTAACTTGGCCGAGCATTACGTATTGGCCAGAGTAACGGACCAGCTTACCGACCGCTATTGGAAGCTCATCGAGGTCGGCGGCCAAGCCGTAGTGGACGGGTCTACCCAAAAAGAACCTTACATGCAGCTGCACAGTGAGGACAACAGGCTGGAAGCCACTGGCGGATGCAATGGCATGGGGGGCACTTACGAACTGAAAGAGCCCACCCGGATATCCTTTTCGCAGCTCATAGGCACGTTGATGGCGTGCGAGAATATGGAGGTCGAAAACGGGCTGAAGCGTGCATTGGAATCGGCCGATAGCTACCACGTGCAGGGCGATACGCTGCAGCTCTTCCGTGCGCGGATGGCACCGTTGGCCAAATTCGTGGCGAAAGAACAATAAAAGCAACGCATAAAAAAAGGCGCTTCGTTGAGGCGCCTCTTTTTTATGCATCAATGCAGTGCTATTTCAATTCGAGGAATTTGTTGTATTCGATTTCTTTCTCCTCCAACTTCACCACGCCCTTGAGGTAGTCAAATACCTTCAACGCCTTCACCTCGTCGAACAGCCGATTGGCCTGCTCCTTATCGCCCAGCAATTGCACGGCATATTGCGCAAGCTGCTGGTCGGAGACTTCTTGCCCAGGACCGTATAACTTAATCTGTGCCGCTATACGTTCCTTTGCCAACGCCAGCACTTCTTCGTATTTCACTTCGAGCCCGTTCTGGGTGATGATCCGGTTTTCAATCAGCGTCCATTTCAGGTTCTTCACAAACTCGGCAAAACCCTCTTCCAACTCGTCATCCTTTATTTCCGGATTGGTCGCTTTGAGCCAACGCTTAAGGAATGCTTCCGGAAACTCGGCCTTCACCGCGTCGAGCCCTTTCAAGTAAAGGTCGTTCTGCAACTTTTGGGTAGCATTCTGCACCAGCATATCTTCTACCTCTGCCCTTACTTTTTCCTCAAATTCAGCTTCGGTGGCAACCACCCCTTCGCCGAACACCTTGGTATAGAACTCTTCGTTCAGTTCTGCCTCCTCGAGGCGGTTCACATTCTTCACCGTCAATTGGAACTGCGTATTTTCCAGTGCCTCAACCCCCTCTTCGGAAATACCGATGATGCGGGCGATGTCTGCTGCCGACTTAAATGCTTTCTTGACATCGATGGTTACCGCGTCGTCTTTCTTGAGGCCGATAAGGGATTTCTTGATTTTCTTATCATCGACCAAGTCCGTACGCACCGATGCCGTATTGGCGATACCGCCTTCCAGTTCGTTGCCATCGGCACCCAGTTGTTTCAATTCGCTATACAATACATCGCCGTCTTCAGATGTTTCGGGATTGGTCATTTTACCATAGCTGCGGCGCAGGTTTTTCATGCGCGACTCCAGCGTCTCCTTATCGGCCTTGATCACGTAGTGGGTGAATTTGGTTTTTTCGGTAAAAGGCACCTCAAACTGTGGGGCAAGCCCGACCTCGTAAGCAAATGAAAAATTATCGTTGTAATTCCAGTTGTAATCGGTATCGTCTTCCTTCGGCAGCGGCTGCCCCAGGATTTCCAGCTTATTGTCGCCTATATATGCGTTGATCTTATCGCTCACCACCCGGTTTACCTCATCGATCAAAATCGCTTTACCGTAGGTCCGCCGAATGTGCGAGGTCGGCACCATACCCGGCCGGAATCCCGGCAGTTTCGCCTTTTTGGCCTGTTCTTTAATTGCTTTATCCACTTGTGGGTTGTAATCCTCGGGTGCGAGGTCCACGGTGATGACTGCGTTGGTTTCGTCGATGTTTTCGTGTGAAATATTCATACTCAATTTTAAGCGTTTATTCGCATTTACATAAAAAATCCTCCCGATTTGCCGGGAGGACCCGGTGTCTCGGAAGGATTCAAGTGCGGAAGAAGGGACTCGAACCCCCACGCCTTGCGGCGCCAGATCCTAAGTCTGGTGCGGCTACCAATTACGCCACTTCCGCATAGGATTTCTCTTTGGACTGCAAAAGTAGGGTTATTTCTTCAAACCAACAATAACTTTTTGCTTTTTTGCTATTTGTCTTTTCGCCCGAACACCGAAAAATGCACATACCGGCTGGGACGGGCCTTCATATCGGCAATCAGTTCTTCCAGGTTTTTAGAAGCCTGGTTAAGATTATCGTATAGTTGCTCATCGTTCAATAGTTGGCCGATGGAACCCTGCCCTTGGTTGATGCGGTCGGTAATCGACTGGAAATCGGCCATCGCTTTATTCGCACTGGTGATGGTCTGTGCAAAATCGGCTTTTGCTACCTGGTCTGTGATGCTGTTCAAATTGGCCAGCACATTACCGATGCGTTCATTGTTTTCTTTGAGGTTGTTGGTAATGGATTCCACATTCGCCACGATGTGGCTGATGCGGTTACGCTCGGAAACCACCAAGCCATCCAGCTGCCGGGTAATACCCTCCAGGTTTTGGAGCGAATTGGCAATACTGTTGATACTACGGTTGAAATCACGCTGGAAATCTTTGTTGATCGTATTGTTGATGGAATTCAGTACCGAGTCGAGCACCGCCGCGATGTCCTGCGCCTTCTTCTGTATCGGCTCTACCTGCTCCATGATGTTCTTCTGTATGCCGGCAGGCAGCTTGTCGCCATTTTTCGCATAGACGGCACTGTCGCCAAGCTCGAACACGATGGCTTTACCACCCAATAAATCGGTACTGGAAAGAAGCGCAACCGTGTTGGCCGGAACGGCGTAGTCTCGCTTTACCTTAAACTCCGTACGGATACGGCCATCTTGCTGTAATTCCATCTTCGAGACACGGCCGATCTGGTAGCCGTTTACCAAGATCGGTTTCGACTCAGTGAGGCCATCTACGCGGTCATAGATGGAATAAAGGGTGATTTCACGGCTAAACACATCGTTTCCCCGCAGAAAACTATACCCCAGAATCAATATCGCGATGGCGACCACCGCCAATATCCCTACTTTGGTTTCGTTTGCTATTTTCAAGAGTTCCCTTTCGTTTTAGTCTGTTAAGCTATTGCGCTAAGCTATGAAAAGCTTATCAATAGTACAAAACAACTTTGATGCCGATATTGTTTAATATCCGGGCGTTATTGCCCGATTCGCTTCTTATACGCTTTGATGGCATCGACCAGATTCTTTACGATTTCAGCCTGTCCGTTTTCAGACATCATATAGGTCTCTTCGTTGGGATTACTCAAAAAACCGATTTCAGTCAATACTGCAGGCATGCCCGCCCCGGCCAGCACCTGCAGGCCCTGCTCCTGTACGCCACGATCTACCCGGCCAGACCGCACATACTCATCTTGTATAGCCGAGGCAAGGTGGATGCTCTGTTCGCGGTACTGGTTTTTCATCAAGGAGAAAACGATATAACTCGCCGGGTCCTTGGGGTCGAAACCCTGGTAGTTCTCCTCGTAATTTTCTTCAAGCAGGATATCGGCATTCTCCCGAATGGCCGCATCCTGTTCGCCTAGCCGATGGAAGCCCGACACAAAGGTTTCCGTACCGCGCACGGTCTTATCCTGTACACGCGCAGTATAATACTTACCCTTGCTGTTTCGGCGGCGCACCGGTTTAAGGCCGGTAGCATTGCAATGGACCGAAATAAACAGGTCGGCGCGGTTTTTATTCGCAAAATCAATGCGTTTGTACAGATCCACGTCCACATCCGTCGTCCGTGTATAGAGCACCTTCACGCCGGGCAGCTCCTTTTCGATCGCCTTACCCAATTTCAGAACCACTTGCAGCACGACGTCTTTCTCGAGCGACTTGGCACCACGCGTTCCTGGCTTGTCGCCACCATGCCCGGCATCCAGCACAATGGTGCGAACCGTGTATATTGAATCTCGGTGCTCGTTTGCAACTAATATAGTAGGGAGGGTAACTAACGAAAGGAAAAAAAGAAAAGGTGTAATGGAACGTTTTGTCATATCTGAAAACACCAAAGTACTAACTATTTTAATTAATTTTGTACGCAATTCTGATATTGCAAAAATAATATTCGTTGTCAAATTTGAGGTCAGTTGCCGCTATTTTTTCTTGCATTTCACTATTCTTAACGATATTCGCGGCCACTTCGGTATATGGCCAGGAAATTTCGGAGCCGGATAGCACGCGAATAGACACGCTCACCTTGGGAACGGATACCCTGGCGCTCGACTCCCTGAACGCTTCGCCCGATACCACGCGGAGGGAACAGACCGATGGCTTGAAAGCCGTCGTGACCATCGTTGCCCAAGATTCTCAGTTCACCGACATCCGCAAGAATATCATTCACCTGTACAAAGAAGCGAAAATAAAGTATGAGGGGTTCGAACTCGCGGCCGACTACATCCGGATAGACAACAACACCAATGAAATCTACGCCAGCGGCCTATACGACCATAACAACAAATATGTCGGCAGGCCGGTCGTCATCTTCCCCAACGAAACGCCGAAGGTCGTCGATTCATTGCGGTACAACTTTAAATCGGAAAAAGGGGATACTTGGGGAATTTTTACGGAAGTGGAAGGCGGATTTATCCAAGCAAACACGGTACGCAAAAACCAATACAACGAGATGTCGCTCTACCACGGCATGTACAGCACGTGTAACCTGCCCGAACCACATACCCATTTCGGCATCCAGATCAGCAAAGGCATCGTAACGGAAAACCAAATTATTGCGGGGCCGGCCTACCTCGTGATGGAAGGGGTTCCGCTCAAATTCATCACCATCCCCTTCGGATTTTTCCCCAAACCCAACAAACGTTCCTCGGGTTTCCTCTTCCCTACGTTCGGTGAGGAGTTCAACCGGGGGTTTTTCATGCGCGATATCGGATGGTACCTGGCCTTCAACGATTATTGGGACAGCGAAATCCGGGGCACCCTGTATTCCAAGGGATCTTATGAAGCTTCCATACGCACACAGTATAAAGTAAACTATAAGTTCAATGGAGGCTTTAACTTCCGTTATGCCAACACCAAGAATGGCGTGGAGGGCACCGACCAATACCGCTCTACCAAAGACTTCAACGTAACGTGGAACCACACGCAACTGCAGGAAGCCAATCCCGGCACCACATTCAGCGCCAACGTGAATTTCGGCACCAGCTCCTATGCCCAGAATACCGCCGCTGGCGCATCCTACAACTACGACGAGATCACCCGCAATTCGATGAATTCGAGCATCAGCTACGGCAGGACCTTCCTCGACGGCAAGGTCAACTTCACCAGCAGCTTGCGGCACTCGCAAGACATGGCGGCCAAGACGGTGAACCTCGATCTCCCCACCTTCTCGCTCAGCGTGAGTTCGTTCAACCCGTTCGACTCCAAAGACCGCGTAGGCGAACAGAAATGGTACCAACGCATCAACGTGAGCTATTCACTGCGGGGCGACAACATCCTCAATGCGAAAGAAACCGGACTATTCAGTAAAGAGACCCTAAGCCAGTTCCAGCATGGCTTCCAACACAGCATCCCCATAAGCCTCTCGCTCAATGCACTGAAATACTTCCAGTTCAACACCAGCGTGAACTACAGCGAAGGCTGGCACTTCCAAACCTACCGCCAGCGGCTGGAAAATACACCCAGCGGATTTGAAGTGCTGCGCGATACGGTAAACGGGTTCACGCGGTCTTATAATTACTCGGTGTCATCCGGCCTATCGACCAAGATCTACGGCATGTACCCAAAAATCGGGAAAATACAAGCCATGCGCCACGTCATCACCCCATCGGTAAACCTCAACTACCGGCCGGATTTCTCCGACGCACAATACGGTTTCTACCGGAAGTTCATCGATGCCCGGGGCGAAGAGACCTTGTATTCGATTTTCCAGGGCAGCCGCTACGGATCGCCCGGGTCTGGCCGATCCATGGGCATCGGGTTCTCCATAGACAACAACGTGGAGGCCAAAATATTGAGCAAAAAGGATACGACAGATGGTGGTGTCAAGAAAATACCGCTCTTGCAGGGGCTTACCTTCAGCGGCAACTACAATTTCGTGGCCGATTCGTTCAAGCTGTCCAATATCAACTTCTCGGGCCGTACGGCCTTATTCAACCAGAAAATCAACCTCAACTTCAACGGAACGTTCGACCCGTATGCCTTCGATAACCAGGCGGGCAGGCGCGTAAACCGCTATATGATCAAAGATGGCAAATTGGCGCGGCTCACGAACTTCGGGCTGTCGTTCGACTACAGCTTCAACCCCGATGCGAACAAAAGCCGGCAAGCGGGCCTCGATTCGCTGGATAACCAGAAGGCCAACATGACGCCCGAGCAACAGCAACAACTGGCGCGCATCAGTTCAGACCCGAACGCTTTCGTAGATTTCAACATCCCCTGGAACCTCGCCGGGTCGTTCAGTTTCCAATACGCCAACCCGGGAACCCAGAAACGTATTACCGCCACGCTGAACCTCCATGGCGACTTCAGCCTCACGCCCAAGTGGAAAGTACAGTTCAACTCCGGGTATGATTTCAAGCAAAAGGAGATTTCCATGACCCGCTTCAGCATCTATCGCGACCTCCACTGCTGGGACATGTCGTTCGGTTGGGTGCCTTTCGGGCGGTACCAAAGTTACAATGTAACCATCCGGGCCAAAGCCTCTATCCTCCAGGATTTGAAATTGACTAAACGAAACGATAACTTCGGAGCTTTCTAAGATATGCAGGCGGAAATCATTACTATCGGCGACGAAATACTGATCGGGCAGATCATTGATACCAACTCGGCATGGATGGCACAGCACCTGAATACCATCGGCATCCAGGTGAAGCAGGTGAGTTCCGTGGCCGACCACCCCGCAGACATCATCGTGGCCCTCACACTCGCTTCGGGCAGGGCCGATGTGGTCTTGGTGACCGGCGGGTTGGGGCCCACCAAAGACGACGTAACCAAGCAGACACTTTCGGTTTATTTCGGCTGCGGCCTCCGGCGCGACCCGAAGGTACTCGCCCACGTAGAATCCATTTTTAGCCGGAACAACCGGCCGATGCTCGAAATCAACCGCCGGCAAGCGGATGTGCTCGACAAAAGCGAAGTGCTCTTTAACAACATGGGCACTGCCCCCGGCATGTGGGTTACCCACAAGGAAAAGCCTTACATCATCATGCCGGGCGTGCCGTTCGAGATGAAACACATCATGCAGGAACACGTGTTGCCGCGGCTCCGCAACCTGGAAGGACGCCAGCCACTTTGGCACCACACACTGCTGACCGCAGGTATCGGTGAGTCGTTCCTCGCAGAAAAAATAGCCGATATCGAAGGTGCGCTGCCTGCGCATATCCAGTTAGCTTATCTACCCAAGCCCGGAATGGTACGGCTCCGGCTTACCGCTAAGGGCAAGCAGTTGGAAGTACTAAAACAGGAAACCACGGCCGTTGCCCGCCAATTGCGGGAGCGGTTGGGCGACCACTTCCTTGCCGACGAAGACACCACGTTGGAAGCGCTCATCCGGGATTTCATGCAGCAGCGGGGTCTGTTGCTGGCTACGGCCGAGAGCTGCACCGGTGGGAATATCGCCCGGTTGATTACGGCATTGCCGGGAAGCAGTTCCATGTTTGAAGGGGGTGCGGTAGCCTATTCCAATGCCGTGAAACAGCACCTTCTTGATGTAAAGTCGGCTACGCTCGAAACCCAAGGAGCCGTCAGTGAGCAAACCGTCCGAGAAATGGCGTTGGGTGCGCAAGCCTGCTTCCACGTAGATTATGCGATTGCGGTGAGCGGCATAGCAGGGCCAGATGGCGGCACGCCGGAAAAGCCCGTTGGGCTGGTCTGGATAGCCGTAGCCGGCAAAACAGGTGTGGTGGCACACCAGTTCCTGTTTGGCCACGACCGGGCAATCAACATCGAACGGTCATCCATGGCAGCATTGTTCATGCTTTGGCGGCTACTGCATGCGGAATCTACCGATATAAACTGATAGTATGCATCTTTTGCAGATGCAACCATTATTTTATTTTGAAATACAAACCGAATGCAGAATAAAATTTCGTTGTTTTATTTTTAGTCAATTATTTATGTAACTTAGGCGCGTTTCAATCAGTAATACGGAGAATCGTTATGGCGACATACAACTTACAACTACCCCGCATGGGTGAAAGCGTATCGGAAGCAACGGTGGTCAAATGGCTGAAACAACCGGGAGATCGCATCGAAGAGGATGAGCCGATATTGGAAGTTGCTACGGATAAAGTGGATTCCGATGTGCCTTCGCCGGTTTCAGGCACACTGAAGGAGCAACTTTTCACGGAAAATTCGGTAGCGCAGGTGGGCGACATCATTGCTACCATCGAGGTGGATGGAGCCGACGGCAATGAACCCGTCGAAGTGGCCGAGGTTGATACCGACGCGGTCGAAGCAGCGGATATCCCAGGTGTGGATCAATTGGACATCGACGACACGCCAGCGTCTGCCAAAGACAAAGACGCCACTACCCGGTTCTACTCTCCGCTGGTAAAAAACATCGCTGCTGAAGAAGGCATTACCACCCAAGAGCTTGACAGCATTCCGGGTACGGGCCATGACGGGCGGGTAACCAAGCAGGACGTACTCGATTACCTGGCCTGGAAAAACAATCCGGATGGGCCCGCTACGTATGAAAATATACAACGATTTACAGAAGAAGTTACCTTCTCGCAACCGCCACCAACACGGGATGATACGATGCATGAGTCCGCTCCTGTGCCAGCCATAACCAACAAGCCCGTTGAAACACCGGCCGCTGTCGCAATCAACCCCCAAGACGAGATCATCGAGATGGACCGCATGCGCCGGTTGATCGCAGACCACATGGTAAAGAGCGTACAGACCTCTCCCCATGTGTGTTCCTTCGTGGAAGCCGATGTTACCAACCTCGTTAACTGGCGCAATAAGATGAAAGGTGCCTACGAAAAACGCGAGGGTGAAAAGATCACGCTTACACCGATATTCATCGAAGCCGTGAGCAAGGCGCTCCGCGATTTCCCGCTGGTCAACGTATCCGTCAACGGTACGCAGATCATCAAAAAGCGCAACATCAATATCGGAATGGCTGCGGCCCTGCCTTCGGGGAACCTCATTGTGCCGGTTATCAAAAATGCCGACCAACTGAGCCTCGTGGGCCTCAGCAAGGCGGTAAACGACCTCGCTAACCGCGCACGTAGCAACAAGCTGCGGCCCGATGATACCCAAGACGGCACGTTCACGCTCACCAACATCGGTGCATTCGGCAACATCATGGGCACCCCCATCATCAACCAGCCGCAGGTGGCTATACTGGCGGTGGGCACCATCACGAAAAAACCGGCGGTGATCGAAACCGAACACGGCGACATGATCGGTATCCGGCACATGATGTATCTTTCACTCTCCTATGACCACCGCGTGGTTGACGGCGCTTTGGGCGGCCGTTTCGTGAAACGTGTTGCGGATTACCTGGAAAACTGGGATTCCAATCGGGAGGTTTAGCTATTGGGACTGAATTTCGCAGCGACCTTCAGGTACCTGGCATACAACAATACCGACGATGTGAGCAAGCCAAGCGTAAGCCCATACCATATACCGGTGACCCCCAAATCAAGCACGATGCCGAGTACGTAGGCCATGGGAAGCCCAATGACCCAATAGGCGACGAACGTGATCAACGTCGGTATATTCACGTCGCCCACCCCCCGCAGAATGCCCAATCCTACCACCTGCGTACCATCAAATAACTGGAATAATCCGGCAATGATGAGCAGTTGCGCGGCGATGCCTATCACCACGGTATCTTTCGTGAAAATCCATGGCAAGTACTGGTTCAACAACGCAAACAACAGGGCGCTCACGCCCATGAACAGCAACACGATGTGGTAACTGGAAACAGCGAAGCGCCGCAGTCGGAAAAAATTCCGCTGTCCGAAGTTATTGCCCGTTTTGATGGTAGCCGCTGCTGCAATCCCGCTAGCCATCATATAGGTCATGGCTGCCAGCGTGATCGCAACCTGGTGGGCGGCCTGTTCATTGGCACCGATGGTACCCGCTATCACCGCCGCCGCCGCAAACGCACCCACTTCAAATACGTATTGCATAGCCACAGGCGCACCTATTTTCAAGATAGACCGGCTCCGGAATATATCCAGATGAAACAAACGGAACTGTTCCAGGTATACCTTGAAGTTGACCGACCGGAACACATAGGCGCCCATCACCGCAGCCATCAAACAGCGGTCTATCAACGTAGCATACCCTACCCCACGAACGCCCATCGGCTCCAGGCCAAACATCCCCTTCACGAAAACGATGGCCAGCACCACATTGAGCACATTGCCCCAAATCGTGATGCGCATGGCTTGCTTGGTAAAGCCCAATCCTTCGGCAAATTGCTTGAACGCACTGAAAACCATCAGCGGAACGATGGATAGGCTCAGGATAAACAGGTAAGGCTTCGCCTCCAGCACTACCGCCGGGTCTTGGTCGAGGTGATCGATGGCCACCATCGAACCAAAATACACCAAACAGAAAAGCCCGATGCCGGCAAACAGGTTAATCCATATACTATTAGCCAGCAAGGCGCCGCACTCCCCATAGCTTTTACGGCCGTTCTCTTGCGCGATCAGCGGTGTGAGCCCATACGCAAGGCCCAGGCCGATGACCATCACGATCATGAATATGCTATGCACCAGTGATACGGCGGCGAGCGGGATGGTACCGGCAAAATGGCCAACCACGATGCTGTCTGCCGCCTGCACCAGCATGTGGCCCAACTGCGAAACCACCACGGGGCCAGCAAGCACCAATGTGCTGAGATAATACGGCTTGTATGATTTGAATCTTTGGCGCACCTTGCCTTCCTTTTTTTTAATAGGAGCGGCAAACTTAGATAAATTCTTACAAAACTGCTAAACAGGTGCAAACTTCCGGGCCGGCCATGCTTGATAAATAGGCAGGAACGGACACAAGCACGCGCAACATTTTTGTGGGTAGGCAACCGAAGTATTTACGGAAAGCCCCCGAAAAATGCGATGCATATTTATAGCCCACTTCCTGCGCCACCAGGGCAACTTTCAATTTTTCCTTTACCAGCAACGCTTTGGCCCGCTCCATGCGGCACGATGTGAGGTAGCCAAATACCGTGATACCATATACGGCCTTGAAATTGTTCTTCAAACTAGTTTCATTGGTACCAACGGCATGGGCCAGCCCTACCAATGAGTAATCCGCCGCCGGGTTGTCGTGCAGCATATTCCGCACTTTCCGGATCCGCTCCAATTCCTCCGGCCGTAGCTGCACCAACGCCCCCTTGCCGGCAAAACAATCAGCTTTTTCCAAAAACAGCACAAACAACTCGCCCAGTTTCAACTGCATATAGGCCGCTTGCAAATAAGCAGGCTTCTTCTCATGGAGTATCTGCTGGATGACGGCTATTTTCTTGATCCCCAACAATATATTCTGCCCTTTCAGCAACCAGGTACAGGTAGCGGCTTCCAGAAAATCATGGAGGTACGGCTGGCTATCCGCTATCGGTGGCGGGATATCCGAAAGGCCCACAATGAGCATGAACAGTTCGTTCGTCCCATCGCCATGGATAGCCACATCTTGTGTACAACCTCCGGCCACCAAGGAACAGTTGCTCTCTCCTGCTGTGAATGCCTTCATTTCCTCTTCGTTTCCGATACGGATATCCCGCCCTTTCGACACGAACATCAAACGGATCTCCGGCCTTGGCTGTGCCGAAATTCGGTACCCCGAAGCATGTGAGGCACTGATCTGGTAATAACTGAAAATACCAAAACGGCTTATCGTGATACGATTGTCTTTCAGCGCCACAGCGTGGCACCCTCCGTCTACCAATGTGCCATGCGTAAATTCGTCACGCCCCAAGTAAAATTCCGCCATTTATAATTTGTATTCCGTCAACTATAATTTACAGGTTATGCAACACCTTATATTTGCGCCAAATTTACATTATTTAGACTATATATAAATAATGATTCGGAAAAAGATATGAATCAATTTTTATCCACCGCGTTACTACTCCTCACAGCTTCAGTCGCCTTCGCCCAGACTGGCGGGCTTTCGGGCACCGTCACCACGCCCGCCGGCCAGCCCGTGGTGGGTGCTTCTATATCGCTAAGACCCGGCAATCTAGCCACCATGACCGATGAAAAGGGCCATTACACCGTCCTCAACATCCCCTTCGGCAGCTATGAGTTGGCCGTCACTTCGCTCGAGATACAGACCGTTGAAATACAAATAACAATCAATCAGGCCCGTAACCGTAAAAACATTGTTGCAAAGGAAAACGAGTCTACGCGATTGGAGGAAGCGTCCGTGGTCCGGAATACGGAAAAACGGACGATGGAAGTTTCCGGCTTCGCCGTTGCTGTCGTTGAGACCAAGGAAGCATCCTTACGGAACCTGACCACCAACGAACTATTGGATCGGACGGTAGGTGTCCGCGTGCGGCAAAACGGGGGGATTGGGTCCCAGGTGGAATACAACCTGAACGGTCTATCAGGTAGCGCTGTCGGGCTGTTCCTGGACGGCATCGAAATCTCCACCTATGGCTCTTCCTTCAATCTAAACAATATCCCGCCTGCCATGATTGAACGTATCGAGATTTACAAAGGGGTATTACCTTCGCATCTAACGGGCGATTACGTAGGAGGAGCCATCAATGTGGTATTAAAGAAAGACGCTTCGCAGAATAATATCACGGTAGCTACTTCATACGGGTCGTTCAACACCTTCCAATCGGATATCGGCGCAACATTCCGCGACAAAAAGAGTGGGTTTTCAGCAAGGGGGTCGGGCTTTTATACGTATACCGACAATAGCTTCACTACCTGGGGCCGGTCTACCACCTACGTCAACCATTTACAGCAAATAACCAGGCCCTACCGCGCTAAACGGTTCAACGACGCCTATAAATCAATCGGTGGACGCATAGAAGCTGGTTTTACGGATGTGAAATGGGCTGACCAATTCTTCCTAGGTTACAACATTTCAGACACGTACAATGAAATACCCCACGGCACCACCATGGCCGTACCTTATGTTGGCCGTTTTTCCGAGTTTCAAGCGCATGTGCTGAGCCTGAATTATAACAAAAGGGATTTGTTCATTGACGGGCTGGCGTTAAACGTTAACGCAGTGCGCAGCTATCGAAGCACATACCTACAAGATACCGTTGGATTGGCCTACAATTGGGACGGGACGGTGCGGGAAGTGATCGAATTTGACGAAAGGGTGCCCTTGCGCACCACCGGCGGTGGACAACAAGGCGAGAAAACCATCTCGCAGATAGACCGAAAAATAACCAATATACGTTCGAACCTTGGGTATACAGTCAAAGAGGGGCATCGTATCTCCTTGAACCATAAATTTGAAACGACCGACCGCGATGACAACGATTTGCTCAACCCCATCAACAAAGACCTAGTCACCGTTAGCACGGTGGCCAAGAACATCTTTTCTGTCAACTACGAGGCACAAACCTTCAAAAACAAGCTGAAAACAAACCTACTAGGCAAATACACGGTAAACAAAACCCACCGGAGCGAGCCGAGGATTATCAATCAAAACGGGCAAAATTCAATTATCCGCCGAGACACCACCACCTTCGCCGATAATTTCGGCTACGGCGCTACGCTATCATACAACGCCATTCCTGACTTGTTTGTCATCACCTCCATTGAGAATGCTTACATTATGCCGGGCGAAACCCAACTGTACGGTGATCCGGAAACGAATATCCTACCCAGCCTGAATCTGAGACCGGAAAAAAACATCAATTACAACCTCGGCCTCCGCTGGGGCGCTGTCGACTTCGGCAAACACAGGTTTTCTGCTTACGCAAGTGCTTTCTGGCGGAATGGTTTCGATAAAATCACGCAACAAGTGGTCGATGCGGACGACATCGAGTATGAAGAGGATGCCGATATACAAACCACCCGATACATCAATCTAGGCAAAACCCAGGCATTGGGCATAGAGGGTGAAATTATTTACACCTACAACAACCGCCTCAACGCCACGGCAAATTTCTCGAAATTCAACAACCTATTCAAGGGCGGGGCGGATGCAAGCGGCGAAGCGCATGACCTCTACAACGAACAGGTGCCCAATGAGCCCTTTTTTACCGTCAACGGGAATATCCAATATCGGCTCAACCATATCTTCCAGCGGCAATCGGTATTGAACCTGTATTACAACGCGGGGTATGTGGGCGAATTCTACATTGTATGGGGTGAACCCGAGTGGTCCAAAACGCCCACGCAATTTACGCACGACCTCGGTGCCAGCTATCGTTTTCCCAGCGGCAAATTAATTGCAAGCATCGATGCCAAGAATATCTTCAATGCTGAGGTATACGACAATTTCATGGTGCAGAAGCCAGGAAGGGGCATATATATCAAATTGAATTACACAATAAGTAAATTTTTATAACAATAATCGACATGAAAAATCATCTCTCAAGAGCAATGTGTGCTGCGGCAGTTGCGGCGGTGACCCTAGGTAGCTGCAGTAAAAGTGTGGGGCCCGATCCCGAGCCTCCGGTCGAAGACAGCCAGCGATGGATTACCCTCACCGCGGCCTTCCCCGATGACAATGGAACCGCTGGCAATGGCGGTACACTCGCCTATGCCATCACACCCGAAAATGCAGCAAATCCCAATTATGAAGTACGGATTTTTGATGCGGGCAAAGGCTTTTCGCTGAAATCCGAGCGTACGGCGCGCGTGCAGGCATCGGCCGACGGCAAATACCTGTACAACATCCAATATACCGGTGCCGAGGGCGGCGTATTCAACAAATACGAAGTATCAGGCGAAGGTGTTTATAAGGAAGTGGGCTTCGAGCTGAACACAGCCATCATTCTGGGGACTTCGCCGCGCTGGACCAAAGCGGCTGAAGGTATCGGCGTAGGTGTATCTTTCGGAGATGCCCGCGACTCATATACAGGTACGGCGCCCAACTTCCAATACCAACACCCGAAAGGCGCCATCCGGATTGCAAACATCGATTTAAATAGTACTGCCATTACAAATACCGGCGCTATCGATATCGATCTGGGTGCGGAGTTGGAAGGCCAGGGCTACCATGTTTGGCGTGCTGACGTACCGGTTTTGAACCAGGCAAAAGACAAGTTGTTTATCGGTGTAGGTGTCCGTAGGCATGATATTGGCAATACCGAGGTGGTTATTGGTAGAAATGGTGCAATTAGCTGGGCCACCACAGACGAGCGGGACTTGGGTACGATTACCTACGTGGTGGATTATCCGTCTTTGAGAAATCCCAAAATCATCACCTCTACCGTGGCACAGACAGACAACCTCTCCTACCGTACGATGACCCAATACGTAGGTACCGATGGACATATCTACCAAGCGGCAACCAGTATGGGTAGCGGGCATCAAATATTGCGCATCAGCAAGTCGACGAACGACTACGATAATTCGTACAATTTCGATTTGAACGCCGCACTTGGTATCAGCGATGCCGGTATCCGGGCGTTCCGTTATGTTAAAGACGGTATCGGTTTGGTACTATACACGAGGAGCGGTACAGATGGCGGTTACGTAGCGCTGGTTGATTTAAATGCCAAAACAGCTACTAAATTGACTACGGATGTCGAAACCATTGCTGAACTGTCATCCACATTTGGGCAGTTCCAAAACATCGGTGTTGATGGCGACAACGTATACGTACCGCTCACACCTGCTGGAAAAGACGGCAATATCTTTGTCATCAACTCCAAAACCAAGGAAATCACCAAAGGTGCCAAGTTGGTGAACCAATCAGGCAGCTACTACATCGGCGCATATTAACAACGCCCGATTTCCAGCGATTGCCTAGCCAAGCAAGAAAATCATCCCATCATCGTTTTGGATGGTTTTCTTGCTTAGGTTGCTATACTAACTAAGCAAAACTAACTAAACAACCATGGCGAAATCAACGCGTACAAAAACGACGTGGCAAAAAATACGAAAGCTTTTCAACGACATCCACCTTTGGGCGGGGCTCATCAGCGGCATGGTGGTCGTTGTGGTCTGTCTCAGCGGCACGATCTACACCTACAATACAGAACTCCGCGAGTGGGCATCGCCACATCTGCACAAGATACAGGCACCGGCAGGCGCGAAACGGATACCGGCGGATTCCCTCCTGCCGAAAATAGCCAACGAATCCGGTGGCATCATCACCGCCGTTAGCCTACCGGCAGACCCTGCCCGGACGTATCAATTCTCCGTACGGATAGAAGGCGAGCAAAGCCGTGGTGGCACCACGTATTACGTAAACCCATACACCGGGAACATCACCGGTACTTCCAAAGAAAAAACCAAAACCGGCGAGTTCATGCAAACGATGTTCAGCCTGCACCGCTGGCTACTGCTGGATAAAATAGAGGAACCGCTTATTGGCGACCTCCCTAACCGGCAACTGGGCAGTTATATTTCCGGTGCGGCGACCATCTTGTTCACACTGGGTGTCTTAACGGGTCTGGTTATCTGGTTCCCACAGAAACTGAGGAACTGGCGGCAGGGCCTGAAAATCAAATGGAGCGCTAGTTGGAAACGCATCAACCACGACCTGCACAACACGTTGGCCTTCTATTCGCTCATCTTTTTGTTCCTTATGGGCATTACCGGCCCACAGTGGTCCTTCCCGTGGTACCGTACCGGCCTCCAAAAAGCCCTGGGAACGTACAAGGAGCAACCCGCCGGACGTGGAGAGGGCGGTGCACAGAGCCCTGCGCGCAGCACCGGGAATACCGAAGCCGGTGGCGGCCCCGAACTCCTCCCCTTCACTACCTACATCGCCGCAGCCGACCAAGCATTGCCCTATCCAGGAGACTATCGGATCACCCTTCCCCGCCATGCGGAAACTCCCCTATCCATCAGCAAGAACCGGGTTGGCTTTTTTGCCCCCGCAGCCAGCGATCAAATAAGTTTGGATGCATCCACCGCCACGATAACCGACATACAGATTTTCCGCGACAAAGCGCTAAACGAACGCATAGCTGCCTCCATTAAAGCACTGCATGTGGGTAATGTCTACGGGCAATTCACCAAGTTGATCTATTTCCTCGCCTGTCTGGTAGCCACCACCCTGCCCATTACCGGCACGCTGATCTGGCTCAACAAAATGAAAAAGAAGCCGGCTAAACACGCCCGGAAGGTCCCGAAAGTCGGTTTACCAGTGTAGTCCTCACATATCTCTCAGCAAGGGAGTAGTTGCTATCCATGCACCCATCGGCAAGGGTGCCGTGTACGCTTTTGGTCTCGAAATCCCCTTCCGCACACCACGCCACGGCACGTTGGCGTGGCTGCTCGGCCAATAATATCCGGAAAAATAAGGTGAGCCATGGATATAAAAAAATTTACCCCTACCTTAGCAGGTGGAAAATTGAGCTATTGTTATGTTGAGTACAGTTATTGCATTCTTGAACATAGGGACGAGTGAAATGATGCTCATCGTGTTCGTGGCCCTGTTGCTATTCGGTGGTAAAAAGCTTCCGGAATTGGCGCGTGGCTTGGGGCGTGGCATACGTGAGTTTAAGGATGCGTCGGAAACCATCAAACGCGATATCAGCGACCAGATCAATAATTTCGAAAAAGACCTGGATGTGAAGGATGCCATCGTGGAAGATCACGAACCCAAGAAACTGAATGAGAACAACCCGACCGCACCTGCGGGCACCTACCAACATAACCCCGACCCCAGCCGGGAACCCGACTACTACGGCAGCCAAGGTCCTTATTACCACAACGACCATCCTGCTGATGAGCATACCGACGCAGGCACCGGCAGCACATCTCCTGCACCGGAAACCCCGCAACAACCGGTTAGTGAAGAAAAGAACCCCTAAGGGAATATGAACCACCACATCCGTATTGGTCAGGAACTTGCGTTGTCCGCACGGCAGGTAGACACGGCCATCTCGCTCCTCGATGACGGAGCCACCATCCCATTCATTGCCCGTTACCGCAAGGAGATGACGGGTAGCCTCGACGAAGTACAGCTCACCCAAATCCGCGACCGCGTGCACCAGTTGCGCGAATTGGACAAGCGGCGTGAAGCGATCCTCAAATCACTTTTGGACCAGGGAAAGCTGACGCCCGAATTGGAAGAAAAGATTAAAGTAGTTGACACCATGGCCACGCTGGAAGACATTTATCTCCCGCACAGGCCGAAGCGTAAAACACGGGCAAGCGTGGCACGCGACCGGGGGCTGGAACCGCTTGCGCTGCTGGTATTGCTACAAGATGGCACGGACGTGCGCCAAGCCGCATTGGCGTATATAGATGCGGCAAAGGACATCCATGACGTGGAAGACGCATTAGCGGGCGCCCGCGACATTGTTGCTGAAACCATCGCTGAAGATGCAGCCATCCGCGCAAAAACACGGCAGGTGTTCCTCGAGAAAGGGATGTTTGCCGCCCGCGTCGTACCTGGGAAGGAGGAAGCGGCATTGAAATACAAGGATTACCACGAGTGGACGGAGCCATTGAAGACGGCCCCCTCCCATCGTGTGCTGGCCATGCGCCGCGGCGAGAAGGAAGAGCTGCTTTACCTCGATATCGAGGTACCCGAAAGCGAAGTGCTCCCCCTATTGGACAATGCGTATGTAAAAGGCGTCGGCGAAGCAAGCACACAGGTACGCATGGCGATGCTGGATGGGTACAAGCGGTTGCTCAAACCCGCCATGGAAACCGAAGTGCGCATGCTTACACGCCAACGGGCGGACGATGAAGCCATACGCGTATTCGCAGGCAATGTGCGGCAGCTGCTGCTGGCCGCCCCCTTGGGGCAGAAACGCATCATGGCCATCGATCCGGGCTTCCGTACCGGCTGTAAAACCGTATGTTTGGATGAGCAGGGCACCTTGCTGGAGAACACCACTCTATTTCTCCATACCGGCAGCGCTGGAGCTGAACAAGCGGACAAAACCATCCGGTCACTGATAGAAAAACACCAATTGCAGGCCATCGCCATTGGAAACGGAACAGCAGGACGGGAAACCGAAGCATTTGTGCGCAAGTTGGGCATCCCCGGTGTGGCCGTGGTGATGGTAAACGAAAGCGGCGCATCCATATACTCCGCGTCAGAAACCGCCCGGGCGGAATTTCCCAATCATGACGTCACCGTGCGGGGTGCTGTGTCCATCGGAAGGCGGCTTATGGACCCGTTGGCCGAATTGGTCAAAATCGACCCGAAATCCATCGGCGTGGGCCAATACCAGCACGATGTGGACCAGTCAAAGTTAAAGACCGCACTGGACGATACCGTGGTTAGTTGCGTCAACGCGGTGGGTGTGGAGCTTAACACGGCATCGAAAGAGATACTCTCCTACATCTCGGGATTAGGACCGTCATTGGCCCAACAGATCATCACCTTCCGCCAAAAGCACGGTGCTTTCCGGAACCGCGAGTCCCTGAAGCAAGTGCCCCGATTGGGCGAAAAAGCCTTTGAGCAGGCCGCAGGCTTCTTACGTATACGGAACGCACAGAACCCGCTGGATGCCAGCGCAGTCCATCCCGAGCGTTACGCCCTTGTGGCGCAGATGGCGGCGGACCTGGGCTGTGAGGTATCGGACCTGCTCCGTGATGAGCAGCTCCGTAAGCGGATCGACCTGAAAAAATACATCAATGAACATGTGGGGATGCCTACCCTGCACGACATCCTGTCCGAACTGGCCAAGCCGGGGCTGGATCCGCGCGAGCAGTTTGAAACCTTTTCTTTCACCGAAGGGGTAAACAGCGTATCGGACCTCCGCATTGGCATGCGCCTGCCGGGTATCGTTACCAACATAACCAACTTCGGTGCCTTTGTAGATATCGGTGTGCACCAAGACGGATTGGTGCACCTCAGCCAACTGGCCAACCGTTTTGTAAAAGACCCGAACGAGGTGGTCAAGGTGCAGCAAAAGGTGATGGTAACGGTTACCGAAGTGGATGAAAAACGTAACCGGATCGGCCTTTCAATGAAAACGGAAGAACGCCCCGAACCGAGGAAGAAACAAAGCGGGCGCCCCAACAACCCTAAAAACTCCCATAAGCATCAGCAGCGTAAGCCTAGCAAGGCGCACACACAGGAAAAGGAAAACGACATGGCCAGTAAACTGGCTGCACTGAAAAGTAAGTTTGGGTCCTAGCCGAACAGATCGCTGGAAAGGTAACGGTCGCCACGGTCGCACGCGATGAATACGATAACGCCGCCATCCATTTCCGCGGCCAACCGTGTTGCACAGGCCATGGCCCCACCGCTGCTCATCCCCACAAATATACCTTCCTCCCGCGCCAATTGCCGTGCCATAGCCGTTGCATCCGCCTGCGAGACATCCATTAGGCGATCTATCCGTTGAGGATCGTAGATTTTAGGCAGGTATTCCTCCGGCCAACGGCGGATGCCGGGGATAGACGCCCCCTCCGTGGGCTGGCAACCGACGATCTGCACGGCAGGGTTTCGCTCTTTCAGGAACATCGAATTTCCCATGATGCTGCCCGTGGTCCCCATGGCACTCACAAAGTGAGTTATTTTACCCTCGGTATCGCGCCATATCTCAGGGCCCGTTGTATGGTAATGGGCCATGTAGTTGTCAGGGTTCGCAAATTGATTGAATAGGTAATAGTCCGGCCGTTCGCCTTTTTCCTCGGCATAATCCCGGCATGCCTCAATCGACTCCAACAGGGTCACCTTCGCGCCGAACGCTTCCATGGTCAATGTACGCTCGCGTGTGGAGCCGGATGGCATCACCAGTTCAATCGACAACCCAAAAACACGCGCCATCATCGCCAGTGCGATGCCGGTGTTACCGCTCGTAGCCTCTATCAGCCGGGTATCTGCGGTGATATCGCCGCGATCGATTGCACTGCGGATCATGTTGAGCGCGGCACGGTCCTTCACACTCCCACCCGGATTGTTACCTTCCAGTTTGGCATAAAGCTCCACGCTCGGGTTGGGGTTCAGTTTCTCAATTTTCACCAACGGGGTGTTCCCCACACAATCTATCAGTCTTTTCATGGGTCAGTGCGCTGCTTTTGAATCCACAATCTTCACCGTTGGCTGATGGTATACCGTTGAGTATGGCGGTATGCTGGATGTCAACCAAACATTCCCTCCGATAACACTGTCGTGGCCGATAACCGTATCGCCCCCCAGAATCGTCGCGCCGGCATAGATGACCACCCCATCTTCGATGGTGGGATGCCGCCTGGTATTTGCGAGGATTTTCTCTACGCTCATGGCGCCCAGGGTAACGCCTTGGTAAACTTTCACGTGCTTGCCTATAACGGCCGTTTCGCCTATTACGACACCCGTGCCGTGGTCAATGCAAAAATGTTCACCGATTATCGCCGCCGGGTGGATATCGATACCGGTCTGCGAATGGGCATGCTCGGTAAGTATCCGCGGCAAGAGCGGCACCTCCAATGTTATCAAGGCATGTGCCAGGCGATACAGTGCAATCGCCAGGAATCCGGGATAGGTACGGATGACCTCGAAGGTGCTGGTCGCCGCCGGGTCGCCCTCAAAAATCGCGGCTGCATCCGTATGCATCACCCTGTGCAATTCGGGCAGATCAGCGTAAAACCGCTCCGTAACCGCCCCATGGTTGCACGCTTCACATGCTTTGGTCCGGTTGAGTATGCTAAGCAAGTCTGCCTCCGATTGGGCAAATTGCCTTTTGAGTTGTTCCACATCCCGATCGGGGTGGGTCTGCCGCTCGGGGAAAAGCAGGTCCAATAGCTGCAATGCCCACGCGGCAATGACGCTGTTCGGGGGGACGTCCCCTATTTCCCGTTGTTTATTATAGAGCCGTTGAAAAAACGCTTCGTTCATGATAACTGTTGTTATAAGTGGCAACTAAGGACGTAAATTATTTGCAGGTTGGCAACAACATCAACTATTTATTACAACCATCTCAATAAACTAACAGTACGGTTACATATCAGTGGATATATAACGGCTGCACGCATCATGTTTTTTTCGATGGATATTTCTGCAACCGGACGTTGAGCGACACCATGAAATACCGGGCCAACCGATTATTGCGCATGAAAAGTGCATCGGACCCCATGATTTCGTGCGTCACCCCTGTATTCTGGTTGAATAGGTCAAACCCCTGGAACCTCAGCAGTGCCATGTTATTGGGAAGGAACGTGCATTCGAGGTACGCATTGAGCAATGTCGGGTTCACGTTCACAAACGTGCTGTACCCGCTATTGAGCCTGTGCGACAAATCAAAGCCGAATGCCCAGTTGTCTGAAAGGTAGCCCTTCGCCGCCAACCCCACCAAAAACGAATTGGCGTTGATGCCTTCACTGTTGCGCAGCGAATACCGGGTATGGTTAAACGTGTAGCTCGTATTCAACTCGGTTTCTACAATGTCTTCCAGCATAAAGCGCATCTGCACGGCCTGCGAGTAGATGAAGTTGCGCCCGTAGTTCTTCTCTTCGTTGATATACGATATGTTATTCAGGTAATCGGTGGTGCCATTGAGGTTCAGTTGGAAATCATCATTGATAACCGGTGTGCTGAACATGTAGTAGCCCCTTGCATCAAAATAGCCGCTCGAATTGCGGAAACTGGTTTCCTGCACCGTGCTGCTGGGGTTGGAGCGGCTGGTTACGATCTTGTTCTGTATCTTGTTGAACGCCAGCTGGGCCTCGAAGAATTGGTTCTTCCCCAATTTGGTCTGACGGAACCTAGTCGTTATCCGGTTGATGAATTCCGCTTTGAGGTCGGCATTACCGATAATGATATTCTGCGAATTGGAGAGATCGCGGATCGGCTGTATCTGCGAAAAGTTCGGTTGGTTGTTGGTACCCAGGTATTCGACGGTGAGCTCGCTTTCATCGCTGATACGGAACCGGAAACCCGCACTCGGAATCAGATTCACGTTGCGATGCTGGATCATCGTATCCGTTTCGAGCATGTGGCCCTGGAGGAGCAAAGGCTGCACGGCAAACCCCAAGGTATATTTAAACCGCTTATTTTGCTCCATTTGATAGTTGAGGCCCACCCGGTTGCTTTCAAAGAAATAAGAGTAGTCCACACTCAACGAGTCTACATACAACCCGCCGTTCGTATCCCACACACTACGGCGGCTATCTATTGCCGTATAGTTATATTCATAACCGACTTCCAGTATACTGTATTTGTCAATCGGTTCCACAAAGGAAGCCTTGAGCCGCCCTACCCGGTTTTGGTTATGGCTCTTGATCTGCTGGGCCAATGCATATGCACCATCTTGGACCGGCTGACCGGAATTTGCATTGATACTCTCGAAATAATCATTCACATCTTCCAGCTTATCTCGCTTGGAGTATTTACCTTGCATGTTGAGCACAAATTTCCTTCCGGGTTTATCAAACATCCGGGAATATAGGATATCCATATCGAAATTGGGGGTCGAAACCTCGTCATTGGCATGGTAAACCCGTTCACTCACAATATTCCGATTCTTAATGGTGTCGTTGCTATGGTTACTCGTGTTGACCGTACTATACGACAGGTTAGGACTTATTTTCAAATAGTTACGGCTATCCAATTGCGCTTCGATGTCCCATGCCATCAAATGGCTCATATTGTCCGTTGCAAGTTCACGCTCTTCCTGGTTGATGATTTCGTAAAAATCGAAGTGGCTCGTAAGGAGCGAATGGCCGATGGTGTGGTTTTTCCTGTTGGTAAAGGTGTATTTACCGTAAACGCTCACCTTGTCCGAAAGGTCGTCCGAGTAGCTTATCCCCGCCGAATTGGTGGTATTCACCCCATCCACCGGATCCGTCATGCCGGTAAGGTCCACATTGCCCCGCTCGCGGGTACCCGCCCCGCTGGGCGCACCATAGCTAAAGAGGCTGGTGTTGGTATTGTTGAAAGAACCGAGTATAGACAGCTCCTGCCCGTCGTTGAAATTATTCAGCCCCATGCTTCCGATATAGCGTCCCTCCGTGCCGGCACCGCCGGTCACCTGGCCAAATAAGATCCGCTTACTGTCTTCTTTCAATACAATATTGAATATTTTCTCCGGTTCGGTGTCTTTTACACCGGTAGCATTGGCCATATCGCCGTAGTAGTCGATTACCTGGATGGATTGGATGAACTCTGCCGGAAGGTTCCTGGTGGCTGTGAGCACGTCGCCACCGAAGAAGTTCTTGCTGTCTACCTGTACCCGGCTGATTGGCTTCCCATGTGCAATGACCTTGCCGTCGCGCCGTACTTGTATATTGGGAAGCAATTTTAGCGCCTCTTCCAACAGGGAGTTCTGCCGGATATTATATGCATCCAGGTTATATTGTATGGTATCTTCCTTGATAACGATGGGCTGTACCCTGTTGATGACAATCTCCGCGAGCAGTGTCCGCTGCGGAGGCAGCACAATCGGTAACAGCTGCATGGTTGCGCCGGGGAAATTGGCGGCGTACGTACGGTCCAATATCTTGTACCCGATCATACTGAAACTCAGTCTGAATTCCGGCCCGACGATGTCGGCAAACCTGAACTGGCCGCGTTCATCGGTAACGGTGAGCATGGTGTCCAATATGGTTGTTAGGCGAACGTTTACTCCAGCCAACGGCGCCTTTGCCGTATCGATGACAAGACCGCTTATTTCCTTTCGTTGGTGCTGTGCCAAGGCCTGCAACGATACGAAAAGGAATACAAAAACAAGGAGCTTATGTGGCGTTATCGACGGCAACTTTTCGTTAACAAATATGAACCCAGGGCAGGCTATACCCAATATGCGGCTATCCCGGCCTCGCCTTTTATAAAGAACGAAAGATAGCACATAATCCGTATGTGTGCAAAAAAAATCGGGTTGCCCTATTAAAAATAGACAACCCGATTATTGCTTTTACCAACCGGCAATAGCTATCCGTTATATTGCACTTTCGGAATGTGTTTATCTATTTCCCAACGGCCCACGCCCTCCTCACCAATCACATCAAACATATCCAGGATGCGGCGTGCCACATACTCTTCTTCAATCTGCTCTTCCAAGAACCATTGGATAAATTGGAAGGTTACAAAATCCTTCAATTTGATGCATTTGTCCGCAATGTTGTTAAACTGTTGCGTCACATACATTTCCTGTTCGAGCATCTGCTCGAACACGGAGCGGAACGACTCGAAATCGGCGGGTATGTTGGTAATCTCGGGCGATATTGCCTTTCCACCGCGATCGTTCACATAATTGAAAAGTTTCATCATGTGCTTCCGTTCCTCTTCCGATTGTTCAGAGAAAAACGTTGCACTGAAGTCATACCCCTGGTCGTCGCACCAAGACGACATGGCCAAGTACACAGACGAAGAGTGTGCTTCTACCTGGATCTGCGCATTCAATATGGTTTCGATTTCTTCGTTCAACGAAGTCTTCAATCTTAATAAATCTTTCATCTGTCTAAATTTGTTTATTCATCATTTTTTTGCTTCTAACGGCATTCATGCTGCCTTCGGCGGTTTTAATGGTGATGAAGCTATCATGATTTTTCATTTGTGTTTAACTTCAACGGTATTCAAGATGGCTGAAGCCATTTAGTCATTCCACTGTGTGATTTGGAAAATCATGATGGTTTCATAACGTTATCAATTTCCTAATTCAACAAACAAGCGACACGATATCCGGGCTTGTCGTACAAAAATACGGAAACTAAGCGGTAAACACCACTAAATAAAAGCAATACGAATTCAGTCTAAATTATACGCGGATCCCGCCGGGAGTCACTTGGAGGCACGCGTTGACCACGCTGTTGAGCTCGATCATAAACTTGGCCCCATCCAACAATTCGCGGAGGTTCAGTACGTCGTTGATGTCCAACACAAAACAACGCGGCGTGCGGAATGGCATCACGATGGTAAAATCAGCCGTACGCGAGGGGTCGATAATCATTGCCGAAAGATCGATGGCATCGATTCGTTTCTTGAAATTAAAGAAGTCGCTCACCTTAAAAGCGGTGGTATCACCGGCGAACTCCAACCAATAGCAATTCTGCCTACTGCATTGGTACACAGCCCCATGCTGGGTCTTATATACTTCTTCGAAATTAGCTAACGGGCAAACCATTGTCCAAACCAAGTCATTAATCGGAGGCGAATATACGTATTATTTATAATCAGTCCAACTAAATTAATCTTGGTAATCAATTCCGTGGCAGTGGCTTGCTCAGTAGGGCGAGTTCAGGCGGAAACTGTTGCTGCCACATGTTGTAGTAATATCCTTTTATATTCATCAAGCTTGAATGGTGACCCTCCTCCACCAAAGCCCCTTTGTGGAGCACCACAATTTTATCGGCATTCATTACGGTGCTCAAACGGTGCGCGATGAGGATCACGGTTTTGCCCTGTTTATTGAAATCAGCGATGGCTTTTTGCACATGGCTTTCCGAAACCGAGTCGAGCGATGAGGTTGCCTCATCAAGGATAAGCGCCTCGGGATGACGGTACAGTGCCCTCGCGATGGCAATCCGTTGCCGCTGCCCGCCCGAAAGCTGCGCACCGTTCTCGCCGATGTACGTATTGAACCCGGCCGGAAGTTGCTCAATGAACGAAAGCATATCCAATTCCTTACACAATTTCATGATTTCGTTCATATCAGGCGATAAATCACCGATGGCAATATTCTGCACGACGTTGCCAGCGAACAGATGGACTTCCTGTGGCACAACCCCCACCAGTTTCCGCAGGCTATCATGCGTGAGGTACCGCACGTCGAAATCGCCGATCATGATTTTCCCACCTTCGATGGGGTACATATTATGTAGCAACGAAAGCAGTGTGGTTTTCCCCGAACCACTCTCGCCCACAATCGCCGTTACCTTGCCTTTTGGAATCTGCAGGTTGAGGCATTCGAAAACCGTCGCGCGCGTACCGTACTGGAATTTCACATCCACGAACGTCACGTCGCCGATCATCTCGGGGGTCAGGTCACTTTGGTTTTCAGCTTCCTCTCGCTCCAGGTCCATTACCTCAAAGAGACGGTCGGCCGCGATAACCGCGTCTTGGATGGTCTTATTCATCCCGATCAAGCTGCCCACGGGGCCAATAAAGTATCCCAAAATGGCATAAAAAGACAATAACTCGCCGGGTGTAATGATTTTATTGAGCACAAACAACGTACCCAACCATAATAAAACCACGGTAAATAAGCCCGCCACCAGCCCATTGGCGTCCGCTATCCAAAGCGAATTGGTGGCCGACTTGTAGACACTCTTGAGTAGTTGGATAAAACGGGTTTCAGTTTTGAAGTTGGCAAATTCCTCCAGCCCGAAACGCTTGATTGTACGCACGGCATTGACGGATTCTACCAATTGGGCCTCCAGATCGGCTGAATCTTCCATGAGCTTACGTTGCGTCTTCCGGTGCATCCGGTTGGAAAAATAATAGATGATGGAAAACAAAGGCACCACCAGCAACAGTACGAGCGCCAATTTCCAGTAGTAGGTAAACATCAAAGCAAACGAAAACAGCACGATGAAAACATTGACAGCCAATCCCACCAACACGTCGTTTACGAACGCACGGATTTTTACCGCATCGTTCATCCGAGAAATAATCTCGCCAACGCGCATATTGTCGAAAAACGCCTGCGGCAACCGCAATAGGTGCTTGTAGTAGCCCAAAATAAGCCTCGCATCAATCTGCTGACCCGTATTGATGGTAAGAATGGTACGGGCATGGTTAATGATAAGCTTGACCACCAAAATAGATACCATGGCCAGCCCCATGAGGTTCAGTAGGTTGCGGTTCCCGTCGGGAATCACGTGGTCGACGATCTTCTGAAGGAAAATGGAAGTAGACAGCCCCAGCACGGTAAACATCAAAGCGCCCGTGAGCACTTGCCAAAGGATCGCTTTATGGGGTTTCAACAGGTACATAAAGCGGCTGGCTACGCTCACTTTCTCGTTGCCGGGCCTGAATCCGTCATCGGGGCTCAAGAGAACCAGTACACCCGTCCAACTTTCTTTGAACGTCGATAACGGTATTTTCTCCAATGTCCCGGTGGCCGGGTCCATTACCTGCGCATGGGTCTTCGACACTCCGTATATGACCACGTAATGCTGCAGCCGCTGGCGCACAACCACATGGGCAATTGCGGGGAAAGGGATATCGGCCAAGGCATCGAGATCACCCCGTACGCCTTTAGCAGACAGATCGAGCCTCTTAGCCGCTTGGATAATACCCCATGCGGTGGTACCTTTCTGGTCTGTCGAAGCATACTGGCGTATGCGGGCTATCGGCACATCGCGCCGGTACCACGCCAGTACGGAGGCCAAGCAAGCCGCGGCACAATCCGCAATATCATGCTGCCTGATTTTAACGCGGGCCATCCGGTATTGCCGACCAAATCGGGGAGCCTTCCAGTTTGCCATGTTGTTCTGTTTTAGTAAGCCAGCGTCTTGGCCGCTACCTCCTAAAGCGCCGCCTGCTGGGGCGGTATCACATTCGGATTCAGCCAATCGTCGGCTTTGTCATAAATCAATTGGAACAAGGTGCGTCGGGTCACGAAAAACCGCGCCTGTAACGTCATCCCCTTATGCAGTTTCCCCTCATAGCCATTCCTGAGCGTAAGCCGATCTTCATTGAGCAGACAGCGTACCTTGAAATAGGGTTGCCCACGGTCTGTGAAGATATCGGCAGAAATGGACGTTATCTCACCGGTGGCCATGCCCCATTGGTTGTAGTCATATGCCTCGATCTGTAGATTCACGGGAGTACCCGCGCGCAAGTACCCGATGTCCCTTGGCAGTACGTATGTCTCGGCAATCAATCCCGAATCGGGCGATACTTCGGCCAACACTTCGTTTGCGCTGATCATGCTGCCCTGCATAAGTCCTTTTACCGATTGGAGGGTACCCGATGCGGGCGCTTGCAATACATAGAGTTCCTGTTCTTTGTTTACCTGGTTGATCCGTGCCCCCAGTTCACCTGTTTTCAGGCGGAGGCTATTCAGGTCCTGCTGCCATAGCGCCGCCTGTTCATCATAGGCCAATTCCAATTCGGTTCTGGCTTGTTGGTACGTATAGTTCGCTTCGTCGTATTCTGCCGCAGAGATAACGCGGTTGTCATACAACTTGCTATAGCGTTCGAAATTTTTCTGGGCAAGGTCCAGTTGGTTCTGCATCTTGGAAATACGCTGCCAAAACAGGGTGAACTGTTGGCCATACATCGCTGATGACAACGCCGGACGCTGCGTAACATTCCGCTGTTGGAGCAAACGGGTCAGTTTATGCAGGTCATCCAGTTGGTTACCGAAGTCGGACCGCTGGGATACCAACAGGTCCTTCTCTTGATCGAGGATATCGGTCCGTATGCGCGCCAGTACCTGCCCCGCTTCCACACGTTGGTTTTCTGCAACGAACACTTCTTCGATGCGGCCCGAAACAATGGCCTTGACCGTATGGTTCTCTTGCACGGCGCGCAGTACACCCAGCCCGCCTACGCTGACGTCTATTTTCACCACAAACAGCGAAATACCAGCCACCACCAACAACAGCAACAAGAGCTGGTATAAGATGAGCGTACGTGGGTTGTGCTTGTTAAAATGGTATTCCGCCGTAAATTCGACGATCTCGGCTGGAAACAGCTTTTTAGCCATCTCGTCTTTGTTGTATTGTTAACGCTTACCCGAACGTATCTGGAAAAAAAAAGAGGGATGTTGGTATCCCTCCTTTTAGTCAGCCGCCCGCATGATTATGATTGCTACACATCATACAGGGTGAGCAACGGGCTTATAAGCTGATACCGCCCAATAAGCCACCCAAAAGGCCACCCAGAAGGTTGCCACCGCCCAATCCGCCAGCCAAACCGTTCAGGTTGACACTGGCGTTGGCGTCGATTTTGTCGTCGGTGCCAACCACGGTCAGTGACAACAGGTCACCTACGGCAATACCACTGATCAGCGGACCATTAAACAATCCCAACAATCCACCGTTGGTGGCTTTCAATTCCTGCTCGTTCAATTCTTGAAGTTTCATAGATAATGTAAGTTTTCAATTAGCGCTTACTCGATTAAAAGGTTTTCAGCGTCCCCTTCCGGCAACGGCTTGCTGCATTGCCTATGACAAAGAACGCCAATTTATGATTGAAATCATATGGTACCTGCTGTAAATCAAATAACCAAAAGGAATAAATTACAACCGATAGGAATATAATCAACCGCTGCTCGCAGCAAGTTGTGAACGAAATAAACGAGATAAGCTACCCCGGATACCGGGACGGCTTATTACTTTGCATCATTGCTTATGACACCTAACGGTTGGATTATTGCTAAACTATGAAGCCCATCGCCAAAGCGAAAAACGTTGCGAGCAACATCCGGCGCGTCCGGGAATACCGCAACTATACACAAGATTACGTAGCCCAGAAAATAGGGATATCCCAAAATGCCTATAGCAAGCTCGAACTGGGATTCCATAAGCTGTCTTTGGAGCGCTTGTTCCAGATTGCCGAGGTGTTGGATGTGGATTGCAAGGCACTGCTCGACCACGAAACCGATGGGATCGTGCAATTACGTGTCGACCCCACCGGCAAGCGCGCTATGCGTTGATGCAGCAATGGATGCTGACATCAAATCAAAACAGGCTGTTCTTATCTACTTTTTCTACCTTGCTGCCATCTTTCAATGTTTTGGTAATGGCATTGAATGGCCGGGACACCACTTCGTCGCCTTCATTGAGCCCCGATAGGATACGGATATAGGTATCGTCCTGGATACCCGTCGTCACCGCTACTTGCTTTACCGTGTTGCTTTGGCTATCGTACACAAAGACATACTCATTCGCCTTCTTACCTTCCGTACCATTCCCCTGGGCAACCGTTGCTGCTGTGTCTGCGGCAGCGGCCGTCGTATCGGCTTCACTGCCGCCGCCGGACTCCCGCGTGGTAACGGCCTGGATAGGAACGGCCAAACCGGTATCCTTCTGGGTATGGATATCTACGGTAGCGGACAGGCCCGGGCGGAACGGCGAAGGGTTTTCAAGGTCTTTCTTAAGCAGGTCCGCGTACGAGTCGGCCAATATGCGCACCTTCACGTTGAAGTTCGTTACCTGATCGGTACCTGCCGTAGCACTCGTTGCCGTAGCAGCCGTGGTAGAAGAGCTAGCGATCTCGGTGATGACACCCTTAAATTTCCGCCCTTGAAACGCATCCACCTCAATCGTCGCTTCGTTATCGAGCGCTACCCGGTTGATGTCGTTTTCATTGACTTCCACCACAACCTCCATCGCGTCCATGTTGGCGATACGCATGATTTCGGTACCCGCCATTTGTGCGGTTCCCACCACGCGTTCACCAAGTTCCACCTGCAAGAGCGATATCACGCCATCCACGGGGGCATAAATCGTTGTACGGGCCAGGTTATCACCTGCTTCCTTTACCGTTGCTTCGGACTGGTCGATGCCATATTTGGTAACGAGTACATTCTGCCGTTGCGCCTCCAACGTGGCACGGGCGCTCTCGTAGTCGGCCCGGATCTGGTCAAACTCGGCAGCCGATATCACTTTCCTATCAAACAGCTCCTTGTTCCGGTTGAAGTTTGCCTCCAAGTTGGCGAAATTGACCTCCTGCTGCTTCAGCTGCTGCTCGGCCATGGCCAAACTCGCCCGTTGGGCATTCAACGACGCTACCGCGCGTTCGTAACCCGATTGCAGTATATCCGGCCGTATGCGGCACAGGATTTGACCCTTCGTCACCACATCACCTTCCTTTACCGTAAGTTCCACAATCTCGCCCGATACCTCGGAGCTCAATTTCACTTCCACCTCCGGGTGGATCTTCCCACTGGCCGAAACCTGCTCGTTGACGGTCTTTTTCTCCGCCTTGTCGGTCGCCACCTTGATTACGTCGCCCTGGCCGATCCATCCCATTTTATTGGCGACGATTACGAATACCAACAGGACTGCCGCACCGATTAACACATACTTAAGCGTATTTTTCTTCTTTGCCATCGTTTATCTATGATAGGGTTGTTTATATGCTCAATTTTCAAAATTTATCTCGTTGCCCAGGTAGAAATCGATCACCTTGCTCCGGAACAGCAGTTCATACTTAGCTTGGATATGATCAAATTCTGCCCGGTTCATGGTGGTCTGCGCGGTAAAGAGCTCTACGGAGTTGGCCAGCCCCACGTCATACCGCTGGCTGATCACTTCAAATGCATCTTTCGCAGATGCAAAGGCCGTTTCGGTAGAATGGTAGCGCGTTTTCGATGCCCGCAGGTCAAGAACCGCTTGGGCGATGATCTTATTCAGGTTGTTTTTTGCCAACTGCTCGTTCGTCAATGCGTACTGGTAGCTGATTTTGGCTTTATTGACACTTGTCCTCGTTTGGAACCTGTTGAAAATAGGTATTCGTAAACTCAACCCGATGTAGGGACTCTCGTTTTCCTTCAGTTGATCCCCGAAATTCACCCGTTCGTAAACCGGTTCATTGTTCGCATCCATCCCCACGAGCCTGGAAGCCACCGAAGAGACGCTGGTGCTATAACCGGCACCGAAGCCCAATGTGGGGTAATATGCTCCCTTAGCGATTGCTATGTTTGTCTTAGCGACCTCGGTGGATAGTTCTGCCGCCTGGATATCGGGTTGGGCATCCAGTGCCGTTGCGAAAATCTCACCGGCATCATAGACGACCGGGGTATGCTCAACCAATTCGATATCCGGCTTTTCCAATAGGATGTCTTCGGTCGGGTCCATCTCCATCAACTGCTTCAGGTTCAGCATCGACAGGTCATACGCGTTCTGGGCCGAAGTGACACTCAACTCGTCGGTAGCAACTTGGCTTTTGGCCTGCGAGAGGTCCGCCAGCGTGTTGTTACCAACTTCGTAGTTGGCATTTGCCACCTCCAATTGCCGTTGCGATAGTTTCAATTGCTGTTCGGCCGCGGTGAGTAAATCCTGGTTGGTCAATGCCTCCAAGTACGTGGTTGCCACCGACAAAACGAGGTCGTTTTTCGCCTTTTCCACATTGCTTTGGTCGGCAGCAAGCTGGCTTTTGTTCGCCGATATCTGATTGATCCGTTGGAAGCCCTGAAAAATCGGTATATCGGTGGAAATACCACCGCTAGCTGTATTCACCGAAGGCACCAACTGGGCGGTATATTGATCGAAATACCGCCCGAACCGCATACTTCCGTTCACATCGGCATTCAGCGTGGGGTAAAACTGGCTCTTTGCTTGTTTTAGGTCTTCTTCAGACATTGCCGCCTGGAAACGGGCCTGCTTTACCTGCAGATTATTATCTAGCGCATGATATATGGCCACTTTGATAGGCACCAATTTCTGTGCTGCGCTATGCGATGGGGTCAACACCACCAAGCAGCAACTGGCTATGAAATACGCGAGGTATGGGAAACTTTTCTTCATGTAGTTATAAGTAGGTTATTGTATTTGCGTCCAAATGTGCGTTTTACTTTTTCAATATGTGCTCTTTATTTGTTTCTTTTGTACGCGTTATATGTATACCGTCCGTCCGCCCGTATTCCTTACGTGGTTCTATCCCGCGCTTACCTGGCATCGAAGCCGGGCGGAGAAACGTATTTTTCTCACCTTTGACGATGGCCCGATACCGGATGTTACACCCTTCGTCATAAATACCTTAAAAAACTACGGCATCAAGGCCACATTCTTCTGTGTTGGCGAAAATATAAAAAAACATCCTGATTTGTTTGCTCACCTGGTTGAAAATGGCCACCGCATAGGCAATCATACCTACAACCACCTCAACGGCTGGCAAACGCCAGACGATGTTTACCTGCAGAATACCGACCGGTGCCAGCAACTCATGCACACCAATTTATTCCGACCACCCTATGGGCGGGGCCGCCGCTCTCAGTACAAGCGGCTGCGGGAAACCTACGATATCATCATGTGGGATGTGCTGAGTGGCGATTTCGACGTAAAGCTCAGCCCCGATAAGTGCTTGCGCAATGTCATCGACCATACGCGCAACGGCTCCATCGTTGTTTTCCACGATAATGTCAAAGCATTACCGCGCATCACCTATGCCCTGCCCCGCGCCATCGAGCACTGGCTAGACCAAGGCTATGAATTCGGGCTATTATAACCTACTGTACCACCGTAGACATTTCAGACTCCGCATACGCGGCGAAGTAACCCAGTGCACCGTCGCCATAGGACGAGGGTGGGTTTGCCGGCGCGGCCGTACCCGGGTTAATGGACTGCACCGCGTTCCAGAAATCATACGTGGCTCTGTCGATGCATTGCATCCGCACGGTCACCGAATCGCCGGCAACAAGTTCGGTATCGAAATCGGCCAGGTCTTCGCTTACATACTTGCCGTCATTAAACTTATCCTGCGATACGTGCAACATCGCCAAAGGCCCGCCGTTCACGCTCCACAGGTACCGGTAGTGATTCGGCACACCGGGCGGATCGGCGTACCGTAGGCTGATGAACTTCTGTTCTTCGCCAAAAAGCGTCCGCACTGCCGTGCCGATGGAGTCGGCCGTGACCAGCCGCGGCATGGTCGAAGTGGCCGTAAATACGGTGCCTTCCACCTGTACCGACAAGTCGTACCGTTCGCTTTCGCGCCCCCTGAAATTGCACACATACACCCCGGGGGCTTGCTCTGCATACCGGAAAACCCGCCCGGTGCGGTCAACCACGGTAACCTCGGCGCCCGATACGGGGTCAAACGGCTGGGCAACATCAAAAGCCACGCTACGGCTGATGGTAACTTGCTGCTCATACGATCGGTTGCTTATCGCGCCAACGATCACCAGTTGCGGATCTGCATCGTTCAGGTCTATATCGATCACATCTTCACATGAAAAGAAGAAGGCCGAGAGGGACAGTATGATTAAATAGGTTCTGCTCATCCGTTAAAATTTAAAATTCCATGTGATGGATGGAATGATACCGAATAACGCAATCCGATACGCCTCCGTAACGTTAGGGTTGGCTTCGCTTTCCCTGAAATCAATAATATATGCATTCTTACGGTTGTACACATTATAGACGCCGAACGTCCAGCTCGACTGGAACCGCTTGGATGTTTTCGACTCCCACGTCGCGCCCAGGTCCAGCCGATGGTAGTCGGGCATCCGGTAGCCGTTCCGCTCGGTATAGTACCATAAGGTACGTCCGTCTACCGTATACTTTCCGCTCGGAAAGGTCACCGCATTGCCCGTACTGTACACAAAGGTGGCCGAAAGGTTCCACCGGGGCGACAATTGGTACATGCCTACGGCAGAGACATCGTGGGTACGGTCTTGCCGTGCGGCAAACCAAGCCCCGTCGTTGATGCCGTCAAACCGGCGTTCACTTTTTGCCAAGGTATAGCTCAGCCACCCGTTCAACCTGCCTGTTTGTTTCTTCAAGTACCATTCCACTCCATAGGCACGCCCGACGCCATACAACAACTCCGCCTCGATGTGTTCATTAGCCTGCAAATCGGCGGCGTTGCGGTAGTCGATCTGGTGCTGCATGTGCTTGTAGTACGATTCTACGGAAAACGCGTACCGGTCTCCACCGAAGTTCTGGTAATATCCCAGCGCCGCCTGGTCGGCAACCTGCGGCCTGATGTTGTTGCTGCTCATCACCCAGGTATCGGTAGGCAAACTCGCCGTTGCGTTGGTCAATTGGTGCAGGTGCTGCACATTACGGTTATACGACAATTTCAGGCTGTTGTTCGCCCGCAGCTCGTAGCTTAACGAAAAACGGGGTTCCAGGTTAAGGTAATGCTGCACCACATCGCCGCTCCCGTATACGCGGCTATCGACCACATCGCCATCGGCGTCGTATGCATGGAACGTGCCGGGTCCGAATAGCATGAAATTCGTCAACCGAAGCCCATAGATCATATTCAACCGCTGTACAGGCTTCCACTCGTGTGAGAGGTAACCGGCCAGCTCGAGCCCGTTGCGGTTTTCCAATTGCAAACTGTTTACTGCCGTCTCTTCATCGGCATCGATGTTGGCAGGCGAGATACCCTGTTGGAGCACGTTAAACCCAAAGCGCCAAGTACTTTTATTCGTGGCGAAAAACTGGAAATCCTGCTTGAGATTGTAGTTCTGTATACGGGACGCAATCACGAAATTAAACTCGTCACTTTCGATGTTGACGTTGTAATTGAAATTGCTGTAAACAGCCGTCGTGTTCGAAAACCAGCGGCTATTCCATACGCGGTTCCAGCGCAGCGTGCCCGTGGCATTGCCCCAATCGAACCCGAACAAGCCGGAATATCCCATCACATCCCGGCCGAAATAACCTGAAAGATAAAGCGTATTCCGCTCATTGAGCCGGTAATTTGCCTTCGCGTTTAGGTCGTAGAAATACAAGCGGCTGTTACTCACCGCTTCATCATTAGACAGCTTCAGAAATACGTCGGCATAGGTCCTTCTTCCACTCACCACGAATGAACCCCGATCTTTCACGATAGGTCCCTCCACCTTCAGCCGCGAGGCGATCAGGCCCACGCCCCCTTCCGCACCGAATGACTTTTTGTTTCCATCCAGCATGGTGATGTCGAGCACCGATGATAGGCGTCCCCCATATTGGGCAGGCATGCCGCCCTTATAGAGCTTCACGTCTTTGATCGCGTCCGAATTGAACGTGGAGAAAAAGCCGAAAAGATGCGATGCATTATAAACCATTGCTTCATCCAGCAAAATCAGGTTCTGATCACCGGCACCACCCCGTACGAAGAAATTGCTACTGCCCTCGCCGCCCGACAGCACACCGGGGAGCAGTTGGATGGTCTTCAGAACGTCCTTCTCCCCCATCAGCACGGGCACGTGCTTTATCTCATTTACATCTACCCGGGTGAGCCCCATCTGAGGGCTCCGCACCTGATCGTCCGCGGCAGATTGGCTAATCACCACTTCCTGCAGTAGCTCGCCGCTGCGCAAGTCGATATCCACCACCGTATCTGCCGTCAGTTCGATGGCCAGTTCCTGCGGTTGGTAGCCTACGTGCGACACCGTCAACAAGTGGCTACCTTCGGGCAGCGTGAGCGAGTAGAACCCATAATTATTGGCACGTGCGCCCACCGATACATCCGTACCAAGCCGGATACCGGCACCGATAAGCGTCTCGCCCGACTGCGCATCGCGTATGTGGCCGCTGATCGTGTGTTTGGTTTGCGAAAAAACGGAAACCACCGATCCGATGAGTACCATATAGACCGTAGAAAAGTATCTGCAAAACAGCTTATGAGACATGTCGTTCTTTCAAATTAGCGTCGGGTACGTCAATCAATTTCCATTACCTGCCGCTGTTTCTTCGACTTGAATTTCTTCGGAACGGAAGCAATGATTTCCTTTTCGAGCGCATCGATAGCCACCTTCTTCAGGAAATTCCGCGTGGTTACCAAACTGATTTCCCGTACCGGCTCAGGTGCTTTGAAATACCGTACGCGGGCCAAGTGGTCCTCGTCGAAATCAGCCACGCTCAGCTCGGGCAAGATGGTGGCACCCGAGTTGCTATCCACCATCCGTTTCAGCGTTTCCACGCTACCTGTATTGTATTCAAAAGTGCCGTGTGGGTCCATGCTCCGTTTCCGCTGGCAGATGTTGAGCACCTGCCCGCGCATGCAATGCCCTTCGGTAAGCAGCCACAGCTTATCGCTCAATACATCCTCTGCGGTCACTTCGCGCTTATCCACCAGTGTACTTTTTGCCGAAAGGTAGGCAACAAAGGGTTCGTAAAAAAGGGGGCGCTCTGCCAGTGATTGGTCATACACCGGGGTAGACAGTACGCCGCAGTCCAGCAGCCCCAGCTTCAGTTGTTCAACAATCTTATCGGTGGTATACTCCCATATCTGCAACTGCAGCTTCGGGAATTTCTGCATGAAACTGCCCAGTACGCGCGGTAGCAGGTACGGTGCAATGGTGGGGATTACCCCGATACGCAGTTCACCTTCCAATTCTCCTTTTTTAAGTTGTACCAGCTCGCTGATCTTGCGGCTTTCGGTAAGCACGATACGGGCCTGCTTCACGATTTCCACCCCCAACTCGGTAGGTACGATGGGTTGCCGACTCCTGTTAAAAATACGGGCACCGATTGATTCTTCCAGCTTCTGTATCTGCATACTCAGTGTGGGTTGGGTTACACAGCATTTTTCTGCCGCTGCCACAAAACTCCGGTACGTATCTACGGCCACAATATATTCCAGTTGTACGAGTGTCATCTTTTTGCTAAATTGAAGCAAAGGTAAGAAAAGTCGTACTTACCCCCTCAATTTGTCATTAATACCCCTAGCGTTCTCTCATCTTATTCGATAACTTTATCCAGGAAACCCCACTGGTGGGTAAACGGCAAAGAAACTAGCGGAAGAAAGTATCGATTAACTTTTTAAATACAGAAACATGGACAACCCCATAGCACAGACGCTGGCAATCGTCATCCCTGCTTACCGCATGCATAGCCAACTCTTCAACAATATGCTTGCTGATCTCCGCGAAAGCGATGCGCAGAAACGGATTGAAGACAGAACCAACCACTTTACATGGATGGTGGGCAATCTGGTCAATTGTAGATACTGGTTGGCCGAAGTATTAAACATACCCGAGAAGGACCCCAATGAGGTGCTTTTCAAGGATGCGAAAGCACTGGATTCGACATTGACGTACCCTTCGCTTGCTGGACTAAAAGAGCAATGGCACAAGATTTCTCCGTTACTGTACCGAAAGCTCCTAACGATTGATGAACCCGAACTTAACCAAGCACATCCGTTCGGAATGGACACGCCCTATGTAGAGGAAAACAAACGCAATATGGTGGGCATGGGCCTTGACCGGGAAAGCTACCTTTTCGGACAATTGGGCCTCATGCGGAAGGTGTTGGGTTATGAAGGCGTGCGATACGATTTGGACGACCGATTGGCTTATTAGATTAGACCAACCGTTTCCAGCGAAACGCAAAAAAGCCGCCCAATTTGAGCGGCCTTTCGTACCTGGAGCGGGAATCGAACCCGCACTCCTTTAACGGGAACAGGATTTTAAGTCCTGCGTGTCTACCAGTTCCACCATCCAGGCAACATGGCTGTGTAAGAGACCGCAAACTTAGATAAATTCACATTTATATGCAATATAATTATGCTGAATTTGCGGCCGCCCCCAACTGCACCAGCATCTAGCTCAATTCGGCACCCACGCGTTCCAGCAACCGCTTGGTGGCTTTGATTCCTTCTTCCTCGCTTAGCTCACTTCCCTCGTACTCGATGCCGATATGCCCGCGATAACCGGCGTCCTTGACAATCTGGAGCATTTTCCGGTAATCGATATGGGCCTCATCGCCTTTCTCATCAAAAACATTCGCTTTCGCGCTTACACCTTTGGCAAACGGCATCAGGTCTTTCACGCCCTGGTAACGGTCATATTCGTAGAAGTTCCCGAAATCGGGTAAACTGCCGCAGTTGGTTTTGCCCACACCCTGCAATACGGCACTTAGCCAATCGCCATGCGACGATATGCCCCCATGGTTTTCCACGATTACGCTGATGCTATGCTGTGCGGCAAACTCGCTCAACCGGCCCAGGCCGTCGATAGCCGCAGCTTTCACCTCTTCGGGCGTGCCTTTCCCGGCAGCATTTACGCGGATGGCATGGCATCCCAAAAACTTCGCCGCTTCCACCCATTTGTAATGGTTTTCCACTGCTTGGGTACGCTCCTTATCGTCGGTCGACCCCAGTGGTCCTTCGCCATCGATCATGATGAGCACATTCGTTACGCCGTAATCCTTGGCACGTTGATTCAAATCGGCCAAATAAGTGGTATCCTTGGCTTTATCTTTGAAAAACTGGTTTACATATTCAACCGCATGGATACCGAACGTTTCCGCGGCGGTCTTCGGAAAATCGAGGTTATCCAGTTTCCCACCAAACAACGTTTTGTGCAACGACCACTCCGCCAGGGAAATATCGAAGAATAGTTGCTTGCCCGTTGGATTGGCCAACTGCCTGCCCAGCGCAGGCAGTACGGATAGGCCCAAAGCACCCACCCCAAGATGTTTCAAAAATGATCTTCTATCTGTCATATCGTTAAAGTTAGTATACACACGTCAAATATTTGCCCATCCGCTGGCAAGCACATCTACCAGGTGCATGGTCTTTACGGACAAGTTATGCTTATCAATATACGCCTGCAGATGCAACAAGCATGAGGAGTCTGTGGAAATGATGAAATCCGCCTCCATCTCCAGTGCATGATGCACCTTCTGCTCGGCCATGGCACTCGATATCGCATCGAATTTAACGGCAAACGTACCACCAAACCCGCAGCAGGTATCGGTATGCCGCATCTCCACCAGTTCCAACCCACCAACATTGCCCAGCAACTGCCGCGGTTCGTCCTTGATGCGGCATTCACGCAATCCCGAGCAGGAGTCGTGATAAACCGCCCGCCCTTCCAATTCAGCTCCAAAGTAGTCCTTTTTCAATACATTCACAAGAAAATCGGAGAGCTCGTGGATATTCCCTTGGATAGCACGGCAACGGTTGTGTACCATGGTGTTCGTAAACAGGTCATTATACGCATTTTTCACCATGCCCGTGCACGATGCCGAGGGCGAAACGATAACGCGGTCATCCGAAAAATCATGCAGGAACTTCGTACCGATCTCTTTGGCCTCATCCCAAAAACCGGCATTGTAAGCGGGCTGCCCACAGCAGGTTTGTTGCGGATTGTATGCGACCGTGCACCCGGCTTTTTCCAATACCTTTACGGTATGGAAGGCCGTTTCGGGAAATAGCTGATCGATGAAACAGGGAATGAACAATTCAACGTTCATGCGGCAGTAGCTTTCTTTAACATCAACATCCTAAACAATAGCACCAACCCCAACACAAAAAATAGGCCTAAACTCAATGCTGAATAGCGGATATTACGGGTAACCTGCTCGATGAGGGCAAACGAAAACAGCCCGATGACGATGGCAACCTTCTCCGTGACATCGTAGAAGCTGAAAAAAGAAGCGGTGTCGGTTTCATCGGCCGGCAACAGCTTGGAATAGGTGGAGCGCGAAAGTGACTGTATGCCCCCCATCACCAACCCAACCAACGCGGCCAACACGTAGAACTGGATTTCATGTTGGATGTAATACGCCGAGATGCATATCCCGATCCATACGCACACCACCAACATGAGCACCCGCACGTTGCCGATAAAACGTGCCAGCAACGACATCAGGTAGGCACCGCCTATCGCCACCAGTTGGATCAGCAAGATGGTGGCAATCAGTTTGGGGGCGCCTAAGTGCAATACTTTTTCGCCAAAGGCCGCTGCCACGATCATCACGGTTTGCACGCCCATGGCATAGAAGAAAAAGGCAGGAAGGAAACGCTTGATTTCCGGTATCTCCCGCAGCCGCATCCACACCTCCCGCAGTTCGGCAAACCCCTTGCGCAGCACATGCCGGGTCACGCGCCCATTATTCCGCATGTCTTTCGGCAGCTTTACAAAAGGTATCTGGGCAAACCCGATCCACCACAGGCCAACCAGCAAAAACGACAGCCGGGGTGCGAAACTGGGATCGGTAATACCAAACCACTCGGGCTTGAGTATAAACACAAAGCAGATGATCTGGATGGTAACACACCCCACATAGCCGTAGGCAAACCCTTGCGCACTCACCCGGTCTTGCTGGTCTACGGTGGCGATCTGCGGCAGGTACGAGTTGTTGAACAGCACCCCGCCTACATAGCCCATGGCTGCCAGCGTAAAGCAGATGATCCCCCACTCCAGCGTTTCCAGCTTGAAGAAAAACAGCCCCATGCAGGCAATCCCCCCAAGGTAGGTAAACGCCATCATGAACATTTTTTTATTGCCCTTGAAATCGGCCACCGACGACAGTATGGGCAGCAACAACGCCATGATGAGGTATGCTACCGACAGCGCGAAACTGGATAACGCCGTATTAACCACTTCAATACCAAAAAAAGTGACGCGGTCGCCAAAGGCTTCGGTATACGTGATGGCGGTATAGTAAGCCGGGAATATCGTCGATGTGATGACCAGGTTATAAGCTGAGTTGGCCCAATCAAACATGGCCCACGCGCGTATGGTGGGTTTATCGTTTTTAAGTATTGTCATTCTTACGTTGAGCAGGCTAAGATAGGAAATAAAAAAACTTCTAATCGGTTAAGTAAATCGTTTTCCGCTGCGTTGCCGATTGCATAGCAGCCTCGAGGATTTCCACCGTGGTCATGTTGACAGACAACCCATACAAATCGGATTTAGGCAAGACCAACGAACCATCGACAACCGCAGCCAAGACAGAAAACGGATCATTGAACGGTGCTGCCCTCGTGTCAAGTTTTCGCGTTTCCTCCATATTGTTTTCCCGGAAACGGTAACGGAGGGTCGTCGCATCGACGGCAATCGCGTAGCCATCCGTTCCATAAACCTCCATGTCTTTCCTGGAAAATGGCCAATTCCACGAGGCTTGGATGACACATTGCGCGTCGGGATATTGGAGGACAATGGTCGCTTCGTCGTCTACGTCCCGGTAGGTTTCCGGTTTGTTTTGATGAACGACAGCGGTTACCGAAATGGGTCTCGCTCCATCCATCAACCAAGTCATCAAGTTGGCGCCATAACACCCAAAATCGACCAAGGCACCGGCCCCGTTCTTTTGAGGATCGGTGAGTATTTCCAAAAACTCATTGCTCACACCGATTTCTTTTGGCCCTTGATGCCCATCATTGACCATCACTTTCCGTACCGCACCTAGTCGGCCGCCCTCGAGCATCGATTTGATTGCTTGATTGCTTTCATACCAGGAGGTTTCGAAATTCGTTAACACATGAATATGGTGTTGGGTTGCCAACTGCGTTATTTCTTTCGCATCGGCAAAGGTCGTCGCCAATGGCTTTTCGACCATTACATGAATCTTACGGGGTGCACATGCCCGTACCACCTCCACATGCTCGCTGATGGCACCAAACGCGCATACCGCATCGGGCTTCAACGCATCCAGCATTTCCGACAGATCGGTAAAGAAAATTGCATTGTCAATATCGTATCGCCGTGCATATCGTTCAATTAATTCGGGGTTGGTTTCATAAATCCCGACCAAATGAACATCGTTCTTGTCCTTTCTATTGAAAATCCAATCGACGTGTCCGTGGCTTAATCCGGCTATGGCCAACCGCAAGGGCGCCTGGGCAATGGATTCATGGACGAATGCCATGAACATAATGGCTAAGAAAATGGATTTCATCTGTTTGTACTTTTTATTTCCGGTATCCGATTCATCAACGGGCCTACATGTCCTCAAAAATAACAATTCCATCGTTCGCGCGCAGGCGATTTGTCGCATTTTTACAATGACAGGCTTCCTATAATTTGGAAATTTGCCCAAAAGCATATCCAATGATAATTCAGGCCTGCCGCTGGCAAGCATCACCAACACATAACATGTACCCATCGAATGAAAAAGGCCCGCTTTCTGATTATCGTCGTGGTTGCCCTGGCTTTCTTTGGCTGGCAATTGTTTGCCACTTTCGGAGAAAGCGGCTTATCTGAAAAAGAAAAAGCAACGCTCAAGACGGAAAGTGTGAAATGTACGGCCATCCTCACGGCCGTCGAACGAACGGGAACCACTGTAAACAACATCCACCAATACGCATGTTCGTTCGACATCAAAATGGATTCAGCCCAAAATTTCCCCTACCGGGAAAAAAAACTCATAGACCCCATCTACATGTCTAGCATCCAAATCGGTATGTCCATTCCTGCATACGTGTCCCGCGACAAGAAGGACATCTGGGTGGTATGGGAAGATGTGGGCGTTAAGGATGCCTTTTAACCAGCCTAATGAGACAGTTTATCCTACTTATTCTCACGGCGTCCCCTACACTATCGATGGCGCAGGAAGGTATGCCTATTGTGCACGAATTTTTCTTGGCGTTAAAACAGGCCATCCACCAACAAGACACCGCACGGTTGCAACAATTGGTGTTCCCATTTAAAGACGACGTCGAAGATATGCAGATGGGCATCATCGAAAACATGCTCCATGGCGACCCACAACAGCGGGGCGACGGTGCATTCTCGACGTACGCACTTGACACACTGATTGCCCACCACCTAACCGAAGTGAAACCCATACCCAACGGGCTATATACGCAACTATCGGGTGATCGGTTTTTCGGCCCACTCCTCAGCGGTTACAAGCAGCAGTATATTTGGGTCATGGATTTTCATGACGTGCACATCATCCTGCTCGAAAAACGCAGTCGGCTCCAGTTACTATTCTGGGAAAACCTAAATAATCTCCTCAACCCGGGATTGCGGCGATAGCACCTAAAATACCTATTTTTAGGTATTTAGCCGCGGCGTTATTTTCGCTACTTTTGGACAACTAACAATTACCGGCAATGATCAACGCTTGCTATCTACCCTCGCCAGCGCTAAGCGATTACGTTTCGTGGTACCTCCTTTCCAATGACACGAATACGTATGCACATTGGCAGGAGGCCGCGGTCATGCCCAACGGACTGTCTGCATTGGTATTTTCCTATGGTGCGCCTTTTCAATACGTCACGGGGCTAGATAGTTATCGGGCAATCAATACCATTTCCATTCTTGGGCCGCACACCAAGCCCTGCCAAAATAGATGGAAGGATCCGATCTCCATGTTTATTATCGTTTTCAAACCCTTGGGGCTATACAAACTATTGGGCGGCAACATGTTTGCATTGAAGAACGAAGTGGTCGATCTGGCTGACTACCCGTTTCCCGAATCCTCTTGGGTGTGCGATGAACTGGCGCAGTCGTCCAGCACCACCGCCAAAATCGAATTGGTCGAAGATTGGCTAAAGCACCACCTCTCCGGGGATACCTGCCGTTATTCACTGACAGCGTATGTCCTGAAGTATATCATTGAGCATCTCGGAAGCGTATGCATTGAAGACATTGTAAAGAAGCTAAACGTAAACAGACGCTACCTCGAACGCCAATTCAACCGGCAGTTGGGCATGTCTCCAAAAGACTACGCCGAAACCATCCGGTTTTCTTACATTACTTCCAAATTGGCGAAGCTACAAGAGATAGACTGGCCAGAGCTCACCTATTTAGGCAAGTTCTATGACCAATCCCATTTCATTAAGCATTTCAAGAAGCACAGCAACATCTCTCCCGGCGAATTTCGCGGAATCATTACGCAATCCGAAGAAACGAAATTCGCAAGCCAAATTAATATTTTCAATACCCATCACCATACCGATCACAACCACGGTAAATACATCACATTAGTGGATAAGATGTGGCTGGTCTGAGGCCCCGGCGAATTTCTGTCGTACTTTTACAATGGGCAGTCCATATATATGCGTTATTTCGTCCTTAGAGATAACGGCCATTGCCCGCCATGGCAACTGGTTTGGACCGACAACTTCGCTATGGAAAAAAAATACAATCAACGTACAACGCGGCATTTTCACGGGACTTTTTTATGGATGGGTATAAGTCTCCTACTTTGCCTATCGACGGCCTATGCCCAGACCATTCATTTCGTCAAGTGGGATGCTGCCGGCCTCAACGATGGCAGCACATGGACAGACGCCTACACCAGCCTGCAACCTGCGTTGGATGCAGCTTCCGAAGGTGACCAGATCTGGGTGGCACGGGGCACCTATCTTCCCGAACAGGCTCCCGATCCCACCTCCACCAACATCCGTGACCGGACATTCGTATTGAAGCAAGGTGTGAAACTTTTCGGTGGCTTCCAGGGAAACGAACCTACTGGCACGGGCCTTCATAGCCGTAATTTCGTTGCCTATGAAACCATATTGAACGGCAAACTCAACGATACCGACTACGCTTATCACGTGGTAGTCGCCGCAGGTGAGTTGGACGGCACGGAGTTAGACGGATTCACCGTTACCCAGGGCCGCGCCAATGGCACCGGCTATACCACCGTCAACTCGTTTCGAATTGATCAAAATGGCGGCGGCGGGGTATATATCCGTGGCAATGGACTGGCACTCCGATACGTCAATATCAGTGAGAACATGGCATCTATGGGAGCAGGTATCTATAATGACGGCAGCGCATTCTCCCTATATTATAGCCGCGTTGTCGCCAATCAATCTTCGGCAAACGGCGGTGGCATTTACAACTACTCCGCATCCCCGCAGTTCGTCAATTGCCATATTACCAACAACCTATCTTCAGGCCGCGGCGGTGGGGTCTACAGTATTTATAGCGGTGTTCCTAAATTCGCCAATACCTTGATTTACTTCAATAGCGCGGCAGAAGGCGGGGGATTAGCCGCTATTGGCAGTAATCCGACGTTAATCAATGTCACGGTTGCAGATAACGGTACTTTCGGGAGCGGCGGCAGTGCCTTGTATTTGGAAAACGGTGCCCAACCCATCGTAACCAACAGCATTGTACATAGCAACGGTACAGCAACCAACAGCCTGTTGGCCGATGGTAGCGACAGCTACGCGACGTTTAGCTATTCGCTGGTCGAAGGTGCCGGCGGAAGCGCGTCGTGGAACGGTGATTTCGGCATGGATGGGGGCAACAACATAGACGGCGATCCGCTGTTCGTTGACATGGCGGGAGACGATCTCCGTATTGCTGCTGGAAGTGCGGCAATCGATGCCGGGGACAATAGGCGGGTGCCCGATTATGGTGGCAGGCAATTGCATGCCCACGATGTTCCCCGCTACGAAACCACGCACGAAATCGCGCGGATCTCCGGCATGCAAGTGGATATGGGAGCCTACGAGTACCAGCATCCGTTCGCTTTATCGCCAGATGCGAACGGAATCCTCTATGTAGATGAGACGCCATCCCCTACAAGCAACTTCACCGGGGACAGTTGGGAAAATGCCTATCCAAGCCTTGGATTTGCCTTGAACGATGCACCGCCTTCCGTTGCCGAAATATGGGTAGCGGCAGGCACGTATAAGCCGACGCACTACCTCAGCGGAGCCTATTCAGACCCGGAATTTCCAACCACTGCTTTCCTGCTCAAACCCGATCTCCGGTTGATCGGTGGATTCAGTGGCGATGAACCCGCCGATTACGATTTATCGCTGCGTAACTTCACTGAAAACGAAACCATCCTCAGTGGCGACCGATACGTACTTGGCCACCATGAAGACGACAATTACCACGTGGTGGTCGCCGCGGGCGACGTGGGTGATGCGGCCGTGGATGGATTTACCATTATGCATGGGCATTCAAGGCACGGCGGTATCGAAGATGTCGGTGGTGCGGGCGTCCCGTTGAACAAAGGCGGAGGGATGTCCATTGTAGATAGCAGTCCAACCCTCGTCAACCTCACGTTCAAGGAAAACCGGTCGGTCGGGTCGGGAGGTGCACTGTATATCAGCAATGGCAGTCCCACCATCACCAAGTGTATATTCAGTTCGAACCAAACGGCTGCCTCGGGCGGCGCGGTCGCGTTGGAAAACGGAAGCCAACCGGAATTTGCTCTCTGCGAATTTGGCATGAACGAAGCGGGGGCAAACGGCGGCGCAATGGCCAGCCTCAACAGTACGCCCACCATCAGACAGAGCCTTTTCGCCACCAATGAGGCGGTTGGTACAGGTGCCGATGACGGCTACGGCGGCGGTGTATACATCACCGGCTACACCGGCGTGGACAAACCATTGGAATACAATCATTTTTCCAACAATTCAGCCAAAATGGGTGGAGCCATCGCGCTGGTTACCACCGCAGACGTCCGGATCGTGAATACCAAGATTACCGGAAACTATGCCGAGAAGTCCGGTGGCGGAATTGTTGGCATCAATTCCAGGAGCCTGGACGTGGTAAATGTCGAAATCACGAAAAACAGGGCGATGGAGAACGGCGGGGCCGTATATGGTGATGACCTCACAGGCTGCGCATTTTTTAATACAACCATTGCAGACAATGCGGCGGCATCGGCAAATGCGCTTTATGCCCTAAACGGGGCACACCTGCAACTACTGAATACGATCATCAGCGACGGCGCAGATGGCATATACCGCGACGAAGCGACCGGCGCAACTATCATGTACTTTACCAGCACGATCGAAGGAAGTGGCGGCACGGACAGTTGGAATGATGCCATCGGGGAACGCATAGGGGATATTCTGGATGCCGACCCCCTGTTTACTGACCGCACGGCCGGCAACTATACGTTGGCTGCGGGAAGCCCGTCCATCAATAAGGGTTATGGGCCCTATTATACCGTCAATGCCGCGGGGCCCGATGTGGACCTACTGGGCAATCCGCGGTTTGCCGATGCGGTAATTGATATGGGCGCGTATGAGCGGCAACGGCGGAAGCAATACCTTCAAATCGCGCCGGAGTATGTCCTTGGTTCCTCCCTGGTCACGACGTATGGCGAACCCGGCTTCTCGCCGGCAATAGCGGTGGATGCCGATGGCCTTCCAACGGGAAACACCGTGCATTACCATATCGATCCCTCGGTTGATGTCGCCACCATTACCCCGGAGGGGCTTATACGTTCCCTGCGGTCGGGTGAGGGCGTGGTTACGATTTCAATCGAAGGGGATCCCGAAGCCGAGGTGGACGGCTTCGACCCCATGGATTCGGACTTCTCGTTCATTGTCTTGAAACGCAACTTGACGATATACGTCAATCCAATCGTTAAATACTATGGCCAGGCATTGGATGCCGAAACAACCGTCTTTAGCACTATCGGATTGGCAAATTCAGATGAGGTAACGCAGATCACGGTGGCCAGTGCAGGGCTTGCGGCCGATGCGTCTGTACCCGGAAGCCCCTACGCCGCTGTGCTTTCAGGCGCCTTGGGCACCAACCTGGATAGTTACAACATCACGTACGCTACCGATGGGATCGTGACCGTGTATAAAGCGGACGTGTGGATTACGGCTTTGGATGTGACTAAACAGTATGATGGTGTCCCCTTTGCTGGTGGCGACGGTATCCGTGTCCAAGGCTTGCTGAACGGCGAAGACGAATCTGTGCTCGATGTTTCCAGGCTGTCCTACAGTGGGGACGCGCAAGGGGCTACGGACGTTGGCACGTACAGCCTGATCCCCCAAGGCGTCAACGCTGCAAACTACAACATCAATTACCAAACAGTCGGCACGCTGACGATTGAGAAAGCAAACATCACAGGCATCGACTTTATCGATGAGACGTTTGTCTATGATGGAAGTGAAAAGCTATTGGCCCTCAGCGGTACGCTGCCCCACGGAACTTCCGTGAGCTACACCAACAATGGCCGTACAGCCGTCGGTGACCAGGTAGTTACGGCCGAAATCGATGGCGGAAGGAATTACAACTCTTCCACACGCCAGGCAACACTAACCATATTACCTCCCGAAATAACGGGCATCACCTTTGAGGATGCCTCGTTTATGTACGATGGCTCGGAAAAAAAACTAGCCATCACCGGATCACTCCCCGAAGGATTTACGGTTTCTTATTCCAACAACGGCCGGACGGATGCGGGAAGTCAGGAGGTCACCGCACATTTCAACGGACCAGGTGTTGTTGACCTCCTGATGACCGCATCGCTCACGATTGAAAAAGCAACGCTTACGGCCATTACTTTTGACGACCGGACATATACCTATGACGGGAGCGAAAAAACAATGTTCCTGACAGGGTCGTTGCCAACCGGGGTATCGGTGGTATACACCGGCAATACGCGGAGGGATGCCGGCACACAGACGGCCGCAGCAACGATCGACGGTGGCACCAATTATGAAAACCAGGAACTGACGGCCACGCTGACCATTGAAAAGGCTACGATAACCGGGATAACTTTCGGCGACGCCACGTTTATATACGATGGAACGGTGCATTCCATCGGTATCTCGGGGACGCTGCCTCCGGGAGCCATCGTAAACTACGACGGCAATATGCGCACCGAAACAGGCAGCCAGGTAGCTACCGCTGCCATTGACGGGGGCACCAACTATGAAAATCTCACGCTTACCGCTACGATAACGGTATCCCTCCAGTTGGATTACGAGGTAACGTTTAACGATGGATCGTTCGTATACGACGGCGCGGAGAAAACACTGACGGTATCCGGCACGCTGCCACCGGGTACTTCGGTGAATTATTTGGATAACGGCCGTACCGATGCGGGTAGCCAGACCGTGACTGCTTCCATCAGTGGTGCCACCGGTTACCGGGATTTGATACTCACCGCCACACTTACAATTGCCAAAGCGGTGCGTAGCATCGATTTTCCATCCCTGCCGGAGATGACCTATGGCGACGAGCCCCATACGATACAGGCGACCGCCAGCAGCGGTGAGGATATCGCCTGGTCCAGCAGCGACGAGTCCGTCGCTCACGTCAAAGACGGCAAACTCGCCATCGTAGGCGCAGGCGGCGCCACCATCACGGCGTCCGTACCGGAAAACCCCAACTACAGCAACACACCCGAAGCATCCCAGCGGCTGACGGTAGCGAAGGCTACGCAAACGGTCACCCTCCATGCTCCCGCCACCGTGAACCGCGATGCGGGCACCATCACCCTAGATGTATCTGCGTCCAGCGGGTTGCCCGTGGCTTTGTCCGTAGACGATAGCTTCGTAGCACGGCTGATGGTAGCCGACCAGCTCGAAATCCTCCGCCTTGGCACCGTCCGCGTCACCGCCACACAACCCGGCGACGCCAACCACGAAGCAGCTGAGCCGGTCGCCGCAACCATCCGCGTTATCGACCCCACCAGCGACCTCCCCGTACGCGTACACCCCGTCGTGTCGCCCAATGGCGACGGCATCAACGACTTCCTCATCATCGAAGGTATCAAGGACTACGCCGATAACCGGTTCTACATCGTCAGCAAGAACGGCACCGAAGTCGCCGAGATCTTTGGCTATGACAATGAGCATGCCCGTTTCAACGGAACCGGATCTGGGGGAAGCCGCCTGCCCGCCGGCACCTATTACTATGTATTGGAACTCCGAGAAGGTGGACAATGGAAATACAAGAAGGGGTATTTCATCTTGCGGTATTAGGTTTGAAATATGAGACAATAGATTTGAGATATGAGACACCATACATACGGAAACAGCATGAAAACGGTAATCACGGCCTCCCTAGTGGCCTTCGTGTCCGCCGTTGATGCCCAACAGGCCATCACCTACACCAACTACCACAGCGTCCCCACCCCGCTCAACCATGCGGCGAGCCTCATACAGGGAACCGATGAAATCCAGTTCACCGGACGCCGGCAGTGGGTCGGTCTAGAAGGTGCTCCCCAAGCCCTCTGGGGCAGTGGACACATCGCCCTAAAGCACCTGGGCGCAGCGGCGGGCTTATCCCTCCACCACCAAAATGTCGCCGTGGAGAACTATTCCGAAGCGTCCGCCTTCTTCGCTAAATCCGTACGCATCTCCGAATCGGAGTACCTCGGCCTGTCCCTGTCGGCGGGCGTATCCTTCTACGATGGCAACTTCGCCCGGCTGGACCCCGCAGATCCGGCCTTCCGCGACGATATCCGCGCGACCGATTTCCTCACTGGATTCGGTATCGTGTTGTATCGCCCTGAACGCTACTACGTGGGTCTGTCGTTGCCCCGGCTCGCCCTTTCCGCGCTCGGCGACGGCGGACAGGGACGCCAGTACAACCCCAGCAAGCAGTACCACCTCACCGCGGCGGGCGTATTCGCCATCAGTAATGACTTCCATGCCAAACCTGCCCTGCTCGTTACCTATGCGGCAAGCATGCGCCCCCAAGCCGAAATCGGTGTGTTGCTCTATGTTAAGCGGGTCTTCGGTATCGGCCTCAACCTGCGCACCTACGGCGACATGGCAGGTATGGCCCGCATCAACGTTGAGGGGCTTTCCCTTGGCTATGGCTACCAATTCAATACCCGCTCCCAGATCGGCAAGCGCAACCTTGAAAATGCTACGCACGAAATCGGTATCGCCTATCGGTTTGGCGAGGGAAAACGATCATTACTATAGTGCTGCAAGATTTAATCGAGTAGGAGGAAAATAGAATAGTTTTCCTCCTATTCTATTTTCCGACCTCTCACACCACCCGGCATACCGTTC